>CAZSBD010000048.1:0-9956 GCA_964605215.1 uncultured Oscillospiraceae bacterium
TTGCCAATTACGTTTGCAACGTAAATCATTATAGCATCGGATGTCCAACCTGTCAACATCTTTTTTAACATTTTTTATTTTTTTCTTTTTCCCGGCATCGCTGAGAAAGACGATCCGACACGCTCTGCAAAAGAGTTAAAAGAGACTGAGAAAGTCCAGGATACTGAGCATTCAGAGAACTTAGCGCCAACTCCGGCATACGAAGATCTGACTCCTCTTCTTCTGCGAAAAGGCCGCCGTTTTCCACCAGATCCCGTAAGTGCAGCTCACCCATTTTCTGCTCTGCGTCGCACAAAAGCTCAAACCGCTCCCGGGGGATCGAGAAGGTCTGCTCCGGATTGCTGGGATCCGCGTGATACATATAGCGGAACAGGCGGTAAAGCATCAAGGAAAGATAAGCCGATGCTTCATTGGCCAGCTGCGCGCTTCCGGTCTTGCCCACCAGATCCATCAAAAGAGCGGTGGAATTGACCAGCATCTTTTTTTGCAGCATGACAGCGGCGTTCCCCGTCAGGATGTTGTCCGTTTCCAGGGAAGCGTCCGGAATTTTGTCCTGAGGCATGGCAGAGCCATCCCGGGACATACTGCGCCCCAGCATGTAATCGCAGGAAACGCCGTAATAATCCGCCGCCCGCACCACAAAGCTCAGGCCAGGCTCCCGCAAGCCGTTTTCATAATGGCTCAAAAGGGCCTGGGAAATCTGCAAATCGGAAGCGGCTGTCCGCTGACTTATTTTCTTTTCTTTCCGCAAAAGCGCCAAAGTTCTTGAAAAATCGCTGGTCATCCGCTTTTTCCCCCAAGTCAAACTTTGTTTATATTATACTGGGTTTATAACTATTTGTAAAGTCTTGTCGAGAGAAAAAGCCACCGCCCGGCGCACATCCCCGGAAAAATACAGGGTACCCATGGCGCAGATGACTCCCTTTCTTCCCGCTTTTTGCAGGATATCCGCCACCCCGTCCGGAATGCTGTCCGCCGCCTGGGCGCTGCCCCCCATCTGCCGGATGGTTTGAGCCAATTCCTGTGCCGCCATAGCCCTGGGGTTGTCCGGCGTCACCGTGACAAAACCGGCGGCTGTCGGCAGCAAAAGCTGCAAAATGCCAGTCACATCCTTGTCCGCCATCACGCCCATCAAAAACCAGACCTTCTGCCCAGGGAATTGGGCCTGCAGGCTGGAAACCGTCCCTTGCACCCCGTGAGGATTATGACCCCCGTCCAAAATAACAGCCGGATCTTTTTCCCGCAGCACCTCAAACCGGCCGGGCCAGGAAACCTGATCCAGCCCTGCCCGGATGGCTTTTTCCGTGATTTTGGGATAACGATCCTGCAAGGCCCGGACAATCTCCACCGCCAAAGCAGCGTTCCGGGGCTGATAAACGCCTGCCAGCGCTACAAACAGATTCTCTAAGCCGTCATAAGAAAACAAATTCCCCCGCAAAGTGGCTTTCCCCGCTTTCAGCCGGTCCCAGCGCACCCGGGTCAGGCTGGCATGCTTTTCCCGGCAAATCTCCCCGATGACAATGTCCGCCTCCGGACAGTCGCCGGCGCTGACCACCCTGCCTCTTTCTTTGATGATTCCCCCTTTAGCCCGGGCGATATCCGCCAGAGTAGGGCCAAGCTCCCGGGTGTGATCCAGGGCAATGGAGGTGATGGCCGCCGCCTCAGGTACCGGGATCACGTTGGTGGCATCTGTCTCGCCGCCAAGGCCGGCCTCCAGCACCACTAGGTCGCATTTTTCCTGGGCAAAGTAGCAAAAGGCTATGGCGGTAACCAGTTCAAATTCCGTGGGTGCATCCGCCAAAGCTTCCGCCGCCGGTTTTACCTGCTCTACCAACCGGCACAGCTTTTCCGACGGGATATTCTCCCCGTTTACCCGCATCCGCTCCCCAAATTCCAAAATATAAGGAGAGGTATACAGACCGGTTTTATAACCGGCCTGCCGCAAAATGGATTCCACGCAAGCCGCCGTAGAGCCTTTGCCGTTGGTTCCTGCAATATGAATATATTTGAGCTTTTTTTCCGGATTGCCCAAGGCTGCCAGCAGAGCCTTGGTACGGGACAGCCCCGGCTTGCTCCCCCGCCATTTTTTGTTGTGGATAAAGGCCATTGCCTCATGGTCGGTCATCGCATTTCCTCCTACCATTCTATGGGTGTTTCCCCGCAGGCCGTCAAAAAGGTATTAGCCAGAGAGAAATGATGACAGCCAAAAAACCCGCCAAAGGCAGATAAGGGGCTGGGATGTACGGTTTCCAGCACCAGGTGATTGGGATTTTGGATCAGCTTCTTTTTGCTTCGGGCATTGGCGCCCCACAGCAGAAAGACCATAGGCTTTTCCCGCTCATTGAGCAGCTCCACCACCCGATCCGTCAGCTTTTCCCAGCCTTTGCCCCTGTGGGAGTTGGCCTGGCCCCGGCGCACCGTCAGCACCGTGTTCATCAGCAGCACCCCCTGCTTGGCCCAGCGGATCAAAGTGCCGTTTTCCGGGATCGGCGCGCCGGTATCCGTGTGAACTTCCTGAAAAATATTCCGCAAAGAAGGCGGAAAAGGGACGCCCTCCTTGACAGAGAAGCACAGACCATGGGCCTGCCCTGGCCCGTGATAGGGATCCTGGCCCAAAATCACAACCTTGACATCGCTGTAGGATGTATATTTTAATGCGTTGAAAATGTCATGCATATCCGGATAAATAGTCTGGGTTTGGTATTCCTCTATCAAAAACTGCCGCAGTTTGTGATAATATTCCTTGTCAAATTCCTCCCGCAGCAGCTCGTCCCATTCATTTCCAATGTTCACCATACGTTCACGCTCCTTTGCTTTCTTTTTATCATACCACAAATTTCCCCTGGCAAACAATCTTTCCCCCAGAAAAAGCTCTTTTTCCCGGTTCCTCCAAGCTTTTCTTCAAGCTTTGAAACATTCAGCCCGGCAAAAAGGTATGGGAAATGCATTTCAGCCCATTTCAAGGAGGTGAGGTTTATTGCAAGGAGACCTTTTTGAGGCAGCGGCAGAAAAATACAAGGATTTCATCTACGCCGTGGCCTTTCACTACTTTAAAAACCCCACGATGCCGATGATATCGTCCTGGAGGTATTGCTCAGACTATATCAGACGGACAAGGTCTTTGAAAGCGATGAGCATCTGCGCCGCTGGCTTTTACGGTGAACCAATGCAAAAATCTTTCCCTTTCCGCCTGGTTTCGCAAACGTACCCCGCTGGAAGCCTATGCCCAAACGCTCCATTACAAAACCCCAGAGGAAATCGACCTGTTTTTCGCTGTTATGGCGCTGCCCCAAAAATATCGTGCGGTCATCCATTTATATTACTACTTATATTACTACGAAAATTTCAGCACCCGGGAGATGGGGGAAATCCTCCATCTGAAAGAAGCCACCGGCGGAGAAACCTGCAACCCGGTCACCGCCATTCGGGTCTGCATTAACAGTGAGGACTGCGGCGCCTCCCTGGAACAAAACAAGGACGGCTCCTATATCATTCATATGAAACCGGGAGATCAGACAGAGATCCATACGGGAGATGGCGCCAGCTTGATCCAGGTGGAAGGCTACGAAGAAGGCATTTTCACAGATGTGCGTATTGATCCCAATACAGGTTCTTCCTCTGTGATCCTCAGCGATGACACAGAAAACACCTAACAGGATACGGTCGTAAATCAAATTCTTAACAAATAAAAGGAAAAGCTTCCGGTGGTTTCAAAATTTATTTACAAAAGGAAAATAAAAAGGACACAATCCCCCGGTATACTAAATGCAACAAAGCAAAAGACAATCCTGCAGGAAATCTCCTGCTTCATCCTATATATTTTTCTCCTCTCTTTTTTCTTTGATCCGGCAGCGTTTGCTGCCGGATCTTTTTGTATCTTTGTATCTAAATAAAGAAAAAATGACATCCTTCTGCACAAAACGGCTTTCCTGCGCAAAAAAGGCCCTTCTCTTTTCCCCCACCAGGTCAAAGGTCTGAATTTCTTAAGATTCTGAAGTTTGCCTCTGATTTCTTGACAACCGCTGTCCCATGATGTATCCTAACTGTACTAGAACAAATAGAACAGTTAGGGCACAGAAAGGAGGCGGCCTATTTGATTTCCATTGATTGCAGAAATGGCAAGCCGATCTATGAACAAATCGCCGATGAATTTGAAAATCTCATCAGCCAGGGTGTGTTGGAGGCGGACAGTCAGCTCCCTTCCGTCCGTCAGCTGGCGGTGGAGCTTTCCATTAACCCCAACACCATCCAAAAAGCCTATGGCGAGCTGGAAGGCCGGGGACTGACCTACTCCATCCGGGGCAAGGGCAGCTTTGTCTCACCGGAATCGGAAAATCTGCGGCTGAAAAAGCTTTACAATTTTTACCGGCAGCTGGACAGCCTAATCCAGAACGCCTTACGGAGCGGTATCACGGAACAGGAGATTTTGGACGCTGTCAACCAGTGTCTGGAAAAGAGAAAAGGAGGTAACACATGATTGAGGCAAACAAAGCCTGTAAGCGTTTTGGCAAAATTCAAGCCGTTCAGGATGTGGATCTCACCATCCAGACCGGCGAGGTGTTCGGCCTGATCGGCTCCAACGGTGCGGGCAAATCCACCTTTTTGCGCATGCTCACCGGCGTTTACAAGCCGGACAGCGGCAGCGTCACCATTGGCGGCCAGGAGATTTTTGAAAACACGGCCGTGAAAAGCCGCTGCTTCTACATTTCCGACGAGCAGCATTTCTTTGCCAACAGCACGCCGGAGGAAATGAAAAATTACTACAAGATGTTTTATGAAAAATTTGATGAAGCCCGCTTCCGCAACCTGATCCGAGGCTTTGATCTGGATGCCGGCCGCAAGATTCGCACCTTTTCCAAGGGCATGAAAAAGCAGGTTTCCATCATTCTGGGCGTATGCGCCAACGTGGATTACCTGTTCTGCGACGAGACCTTTGACGGTCTGGATCCGGTAGCCCGGCAGGCAGTCAAGTCCCTCTTTGCCGAGGATATCGCCGAGCGGGGTTTAACTCCCATCGTTGCCTCCCATAACCTGCGGGAGCTGGAAGATATCTGCGATCATGTGGGCCTGCTCCACAAGGGCGGCGTACTCCTATCCCGGGATCTGGAAAGCATGAAGCTGAATATCCACAAGGTACAGTGCGCTTTCTCCACCCCCAAATCCGCAGCGGATTTTACAGGTCTGGAGATCCTCAAGACCGAGCAGCGCGGCTCCTTATATACCATTGTGGCCAGAGGGTCGGAGGAGGAAATCACGAGCCATGTTTCCCAAATGAATCCCATTTTCTGCGAGGTTCTGCCCCTGACCCTGGAAGAAATCTTTATCAATGAAACGGAGGTGGTCGGTTATGACATCAAAAAGCTTATTTTCTAAAAACGGCCTGCTGTGGGAAAGCTGCCGCAGACGGATCTGGATCACCATCTTAGCCGCTGCCGGTTTCCTGCTTACATCTATCCTGCCGGTGGCTATGACCATTCAGAATTTTTATGAAAACAATCAACTCATCACCCAGCCCATCTCCAACACGGCGGATTACACCGCGTCCTTCAACAACGCGGTGCAGAATGTCACCAGCCTGCTTTCTAACGGCAACTATTTCACCGCTATCGGCCTGATCCTGATGGCAGTTATCGGCGGCCTGGGCGTTTTCTTCTACCTGCATTCCCGGTCAGAAACTGACTTTTTCCACAGTCTGCCCGTTTCCCGCGGTCAGCTGTTTGCCGTCCATTATCTGACCACGCCGATAATCGTCCTGCCCATTTATATCCTATGCACCATTCTGGCCTGCATTGTGGCAGCAGTCTCCGGCTTCGGCGCCGCAGTTTCCGGCTCCATCATCGCCTTTTGTCTGCTGCAAAACTGTCTGTTCTTCCTGCTGATCTACAGCGTCGCTGTACTGGCGGCAATCCTTTGCGGCAACCGGGTGATTTCTGTCCTGCTCCTTGTGTGGATGTATTTTTCCGTACCTGTCCTGCTTTTCCTGTGGCATAGCATGAGCAGTCAATTTTTCCAGACCTATATGACACCGGACAGCTTTGAATCCATCACTTTCAACACTTCTCCGGTATGTGCTTTCATATATCTCTTAGGCACCGGCGACAATTTCTTTGGCATGGAGCAGTGGCAGAGCCAGTATATCCGCTTCGCTACCCCTACCCTGAGCGTTTGCGCCGCAGTTTTCCTGGCGATCACCCTGCTGTGCTGGGCTTTGTTCCGTATCCGCGCTTCCGAAAGCGCAGGCAACGCCCTGGCTTTCCCCAAGCTCCAGCTGCCCATTAAGCTGTATATGGTCTTTGTGGTGGCTCTGGCCGGCGGTATGCTGTTCCAGTCCATGGTAAACAGCAGCGGCATTTTGTGGTATGTCGTTGGGATCCTCATTGGCGGTGTGATCATGCACTGCATTGCAGAAGGTATTTACGCCCTGGATATCCGCTCCATCTTCCATCATGTGCCCCATCTCATCCTTGGCCTGGCCATCCCCCTTGTTGTGCTGGCATGCTTCTCTATGGATGTCACCGGCTTTGATACCAAAACCGTCGATCTGAATCAGATCTCCGGCGTTTATTATACGCAAAATTCCTACGGCTCCTATTATACCGTTTATACCAATGCCAGACAAGAGGAAGCGGACCGCTGCCTCACGGACAAGGACAGCATAAAGGCCGTCTGGAAAATCGCCAACCTCTGCGTGCAAAATCTGCCCGAAGAGGCTGCCGACTGGAGCAAGACGGATCTTCTGAGCTGCTCTGTCACCTTCCAGCTCAAGTCCGGCCGGACCATGACCCGGTATTATGCCGTCAACTGTGCGGAAGCCCTGGATTTAAGTGAGCAGCTCACCTACTCCCAGGCTTATGCGGAAAAAAACCATATTCTACGGCGTGCAAATCTGAATGATCCGGATTTTTTCGTAAGAATCCGTTCTGTCTATGATGATAACGAAAAATATGCTGCCTATATCTATGACAAGGCAATCATTCAGCAGATCTTTGACACCGCCTGGGAAGAGTACCGCAGCGTTGGGCTTACCTATCTCCAGTCTCATGCCCCGGTTGCCCAGATGGAACTCTCCAATTCCGGCGACACCATAAGCATTTATCCTGCTTACACCAAGACCTTGGCTTTGATTCAGGCAAACAGCGCTTATCAGGATGCCCCGCATCAGGCGGAGGATGTGGCCTCCATTCAGTTGAGTTTTGACGCCGCTGATGGTAACAGGCTGACCGCGACGGTCACGGATCCGGCGGATATCGCCGCTCTGCTGCAAAACAGCTTGCCATACCAGGTATACATGGAATATCCACTTAAGAATTTATCCGAGACAATAGGCTCTGACGGCAATCAGTCGGAATGCTGCGTGACCCTGAAAGACGGCAACTGTTACTTTATCACCTATTTTGTCGGTCAGGAACCTACTGCCATTCTGCAAAAATACCGTGCGCTGGCAAACCCGGATTCCAATTATGAATAAGCTCCCATCTTTCCAATCTCCATAGATTTTTGGAATGCCAGGCATTCCACCCCGGTCAGGTTTCGTTCCTTGGCCGGCTCAAGGCCGCCGGTGTAAACGGCGGCCTTTTTGTATGCGAAAGGAGCTACTTTATGATCCTCTATTATCTTCTCTTTGTCTTTCCGGTGATGGCTGGCCTTTCCGCCTTGATTTATCTGCCATATTTTCTATATCAGCGAAAAAAACAAGGCAGGCAGCCATGGCTGCGGCACCTGTCCATTTACGGTCTCCTTGGTGTTATCCTCAGCATTTTATATCTGACCGCCGGTTCGGGTTTTACCTTGCATCCTTCCTATCATTTTCTGAACCTAACGCCCTTTATCTGGGTCAAAGAAACCTATGAAATGGGCTTTGCTAAAATGATTTGGCAGCTTATGATGAATGTTGCCATGTTTGTCCCTTTGGGTTTTCTATTCCCAGTGGCTTATTCCGGTTGCCGCAAATGGTGGAAAACCACCCTGACCATTGCGTTTTTTGTTCTGGCCATTGAAACCCTGCAATATTTTATCGGCCGTTCCGCGGATATTGACGATCTGATTATGAATACCTTAGGCGGCCTGCTTGGCTACGGCCTTTACACCGCCTGTAACCGTCTTTTTGCGGACAAGCCCTTTTGGCGCAAAGCGTGCGGCCGGATAAGGGGAAAAGAGTAATCTATGACCAGTTTTTCTGCCTTTCTTTGGAATCTTTACGCCCTTGGCCGGGTTTTTCTCCCTTGCAGCATTGCCCAGGCTATCCTGTGAAAGCGTTGTCCCAGCCGGCAAGTTTTTAGAAAAGCGATTCCCTTTTGTGGACTGGTACAGTATAATGAAGACAAATCGGAAGTGGAAGGGAGAATGATCATGGAGATCAAGAGAATAGAGTACGATTTCTCAATCTGTAAAGTAGCAGATTTCACACAAGTTGATTGGGAAAGCGAATATTGCTTTGCTGGCAGGTCAGATGAAGAATGCTCTCTGGTTTGTATCACGGAAAAAACACCTGCCAATGCAATAGAATGCGATAAAGGCTGGAAAGCCTTTCGAATTCAAGGTGTTTTAGATTTTTCCCTCATTGGGATTCTGTCAAAAATTTCAATGCTATTGGCAAAAGAAGGCATTGGTATTTTTGCTGTATCCACGTACAATACGGATTATATTCTTACAAAAAAAGAGTGTTTTTCCAAAGCATTAGCGGTGCTTTCCGATGCTGGTTATTCGATTGTTTAACTTGAAATTTCCCAGTTCCTGAACGAACTGCCCATCAGAAATCAAATAACCAGCCCTTACTTCCTATGGGGCGCGAAAAAAGCCTGCCTTTCGCCAAAGCGAAAAGCAGGCTTTTTATTGCAGGATGGTAAATTTATCATGAAGCCGCTACTTAGCATTCTTTTTTGAATCCGGATGGCAGTATTCCGAGTTGGCGCAGCTTTCACAGCCGCAGCCGCAGCCGCCTTTTCCTTGCTTTTTTCTTCGAATCTGATTCCGGAAAATCAGGAACAGAACCAAAGCGATCAAAATCGCGCCAATCAAAGTGGGTAAATTCCAAATCATAAAACTGCCTTCCTTTCTCCAAAATTCCAGTCACAGACCTATGCTGCCGCACGGCTGCGTTTGTGCATCTGCTGCTCCGGATTGGGGCGCAGAACCAGATAAGCCAGACCTACCAGCAAAACGATGGCTACTACGGTGCCGATACCGAAGCCAGCGCCGGAAATCACCATACCCAGCTGATATACAATCAGAGCGATGACATACGCGAACAAACACATATAACCGATGGCGATCAAGGTCCACTTGGTGCTGTTCATTTCCCGCTTGATGGCGCCCATTGCCGCAAAGCAGGGAGCGCACAGCAGGTTGAAGATCATAAAGCTGTAAGCGGACAGCCGTGTGAAGTCCACTGCCAGGTTACCCCAGATCTCAGCACCGTCTTCTGCGACCTCCGCAAAGCCGTAGAGGACACCGAAGGTGCCAACTACATTCTCCTTGGCGATCAGACCGGTAAAGGTTGCCACTGCTGCTTTCCAGCTGCCAAAGCCCAGAGGCGCAAAGATCGGAGCCACTGCCCGGCCAATGGAAGCCAGCAGGCTGGTGTTGTTATCTTCCACCATGCCGAAGGAACCGTTAACCGTACCAAAGCTCTGGAGGAACCACAGGATGACAGAAGACGCCAGGATCAGAGTACCGGCACGCTTGATAAAGCTCCAGCCTCTTTCCCATGTTGCCCGCAGGATGTTTACCGGATAAGGCATATGGTAAGCCGGCAGCTCCATAACAAAGGGAGCGGGATCCCCGGCAAACAGCTTGCTCTTTTTCAGCATAATACCGGAAATCACAATGGCAGCTACACCGATGAAGTAAGCGGAAACCGCCACAGCGCCGCTGTTGTTGAACAGCGCGCCGGCCAGCAGAGCGATGATGGGCATCTTCGCGCCGCAGGGGATAAAGCAGGTGGTCATAATGGTCAT
>CAZSBD010000049.1:0-9938 GCA_964605215.1 uncultured Oscillospiraceae bacterium
CACCATATAGCTGATACGCAAAGAAGGTACCAAAGATTTGGAAAAAGTATTCATATAGATCACCTTATTTCGGGTGTCCGTAGCATAGAGCGGCAGAATCATTTTGCCGCTGTAACGAAATTCACTATCATAATCATCCTCAATGATATACCGCTTTTTGATCCGATTGACCCATTCAAACAGCTCCACCCGCCGGATAACAGACATTACCGTGCCTGTGGGAAAATGGTTGGCCGGGGACACATGCACCACATCCGCGGAGCTATCCTCTAAAGCCTCCACAATCAGGCCGTTGTGGTCAATGGGAATGCTTTCCCACTTGTTCCCGTAGCTTTGGAAGATCTTAGCGATCTTCTGATAGCTGGGATTTTCCAAGGCAAAAATACATTCCCGGCCAAAAAGCTGCATCAGATGGCCGTATAAATATTCCGTCCCTGCCCCGATGATGATCTGGGACGGACTAACCGCCATACCCCGGTTCTGCTTGAGATACCGGGCGATGGCCAACCGCAGCTCATATAGCCCGTTATAGGGGATGGGCCGCAGCAGAGTATCCTGTTTAAGAGACAGGGCTTCCCGCATATATCGGTTCCACACGGTGGCAGGAAATTTTTTCAAACTGATCCTGTTGGCCTTAAAATCCATAAAAAATTCCCGCTCCTCTGTTTCCGGCTTATCCAAGTCAATAGACTCCGGCTCCTTGCTGACAAAATGAGAAAGATCCTCTACATAATAACCCTTTCTCTCCACAGACCTTACATATCCTTCTGTCAGCAGCTGATCGTAAGCATTGGCTACCGTAATCAGGCCGATATTCAAATGTCGGGCCAAGGCCCGCTTGGAAGGCAACTTTTCTCCCGGCTTGAGCACACCAAAAATAATATCTTTCCGAATGCACTGATACAGATAATCATAAATAGGTGTATTGCCCCGCTGTTCAAAATCATAGGTCAGCATAGAATCACCTCAATCTGGTTCTAGTATTTTATAGGGTTCTGATATTAAAAGATAATACCAGATATACTTTTTCCTGTCAATCGCTTTTGAAACCTCTTAAAATGTCCCTTTTTCTCACAGTTTTTATTTTTTCTCAGGCAAATCTGGTCTTATTAAATATATTGATTTTGATTCTTTCTATAATATCAATCTGATGTTATACTAAGAGCAAGCAAAAAAAGATGTGCTTTTCGCACGAAAGGAGAAATTTAAATGGCTAACATACAATTACAAGAAAAATATGGCCTGCTGATCGGCGGGCAGTGGAAGGATGCCTCCGATGGCGCCACCTTCCTCACCAAGTCCCCTGCTACCGGTAAAGTTCTGGCAGCCTGTGCTCAGGCTACCAAGGAGGATGTGGATGAGGCTGTAGACGCTGCGTGGGCGGCTTACAAGACTTGGAAAGCCGTTCCCACTAAGGATCGCGCCGCTATTTTAAATCAGATCGCAGATATCATCGATGCGAATACAGAATATCTGGCAACCATCGAATCTATGGACAACGGTAAACCCATTCGGGAGACCATGTTGGTGGATGTCCCCTTCAGCGCCCAACACTTCCGGTATTTTGCCGGCTGTATTTTAGCAGAGGAAGGCAGCGCAAACTTTATGAGCGGCAGCACCGTCTTTGGCGGCGACGCCCTCTCCCTCATCGTCCGTGAGCCTATCGGCGTAGTCGGTCAGATCGTACCTTGGAACTTCCCCTTCCTGATGGCCGCTTGGAAACTGGCTCCTGTTTTAGCTTCTGGCTGCTGCACCGTATTCAAGCCCTCGTCCGATACACCGCTTTCCGTTTTGGCTCTGGCTCAGTTGATTCAGGACGTAATCCCCGCCGGCGTCTTTAATGTCATCACCGGCTCCGGCAGCAAAGCCGGTCAGTACATCTTAGATCACAAGGGTTTTCGCAAGCTGGCCTTCACCGGCAGCACAGAAGTGGGCCTGAATGTAGCTCAGGCGGCGGCGGACAAACTCATCCCCTCCACCTTGGAATTGGGCGGCAAATCTGCCAATATCTTCTTTGAAGATTGTAACTGGGAAAAGGCTATGGACGGCTTACAAGTAGGCATTTTATTCAATCAGGGCCAGGTTTGCTGTGCAGGTTCCCGCGTCTTTGTCCAGGATACTATTTATGACAAATTTGTAGAGGAAGCCGTTCAGCGCTTTAACACCGTTAAGGTAGGCGATCCTCTGGATATGGAGACCCAGATGGGCTCCCAGATCAATCAGAGACAGGTGGACAAGATCCTCTCCTACATTGAAATCGCCAAAGCCGAAGGGGCTGTGGTAGCCTGCGGCGGCGAAAGATTCACAGAGGGGGCCTGTGCCGCCGGCGCCTTTATGAAGCCCACTCTTTTAACCCATGTGACCAATGATATGCGGGTTGCCCGGGAAGAGATCTTTGGACCGGTTGCCTGCATCATCAAATTTCATAATGAGCAGGAAGTCATCGATATGGCCAACGACAGTGAATACGGCTTAGGCGGTGCTGTATGGACCCAAGACATCAACCGTGCTATGCGGGTTGCCCGCGCCATTGAGACAGGCCGTATGTGGGTCAACAACTACAACAATATCCCAGAGGGCGCTCCCTTTGGCGGCTATAAGCAGTCCGGTATCGGCCGCGAAACCCATAAGGTGATCTTGGATCACTACACCCAGATGAAGAATATCTTTATCGACCTGTCCCAGGATCCCACCGGTTTTTATCCCAAAAAGGGCTGATTTGGTAAGCGCCGTATACAAAAGCATACCTGCTATCAGTTTTAATGCCCGCTTTATCCGGATTGCAAAACTCAGGAGGCAACTGCTGTGCAGTAGAAATAGATGAGGAGATATCCCCGAAAATATGCTTCTGCAAACGAAAAAACCTGTATAAACGGGGCAGAGGCTACCGCTTCCACCCTAAATAATAGAATGCTCTTGCAGCGTTTTCATAAGCAAGTAAAAGGCGCAAAGCTTCGCCTTGCGCCTTTTACTTATTTTCTTGCTAATAAATAGCTTTGATCCAATCGTTCTAAAATTTCTTTCATGGGAACGGTTTCGTCCAGGCAAATGGTGAACCAGTGCTTTTTATTCATATGATAGCCTGGCAGATACCGTTTTTCCTGAATCCAGTTTTGAATATCTGCCGGGTCTCCCCGCAAATCCAAAACCTCCAGATTTCCGCTTCCTGCAAGCCCCAGCTTTTCCCGGGCCACCGTTAAAATGGCACCATACCATTTCCGGTTGTCCTGCCGTCGGAACACGGCGTTGCTGGGAAACTTTTTCCACAGAAATTCCAACCTGTCCTGATAGGTTTGTTCCACATATTCTATGATCTTTTTGGCTTGGGAGCTGGAAAACACCTCCCAGTCAAAACAGGTTTCAGCAATGCGTTTCAGCTCTGTTTCGCAAGCACCCGCAACGCTTGTAACAAAGGCGCCTACCGCACCCGGTGTATGGATCAGAATATATGCCTCCCCGGTTTCCTTATCCCACACCTGAACAGAAACGGAATTGTCTCCTGTTACTCGGATTTCCATTTGGAACTGCCCATCCAGAATAGGCTGCAAGCAGCGATAGCCTTGCTTTATGGATTCAAAGCCGTAGGCAAGCAGCCGCGTCTCATTGGCTTTGCGGTTTTGAAAAATACCTGCAACATCTAGCATGAAATTTCCTTACCCCTTTCAACATTCACAATCTGGAACTCATACAGGGCAAATCGGGGGATCTCCGGAATGCCTCGCTCCAAATCCCGTTCACCGGCAAAAGCAAAGCCCATCGCTTCATACAGCCGGCGGGCAGGCAAATTATCCGGCACCACATCCAGCCGCAGAGCAGGATATCCCTGCTCTCGGGCAATACGGATACAGCCTTCCACCATTTTTCGGCCTATGCCCTGCCGCGAGCGAGCCGGATCCGTGGCAAAGGCATGAATCACCAAATAATCGCCTTTGTGCAGCTCAGTCTGCCAAAGGCCTTTTTCATAAGCTCCCTGCGGATCATCATTGAGGACAAAGGCTCCCGCAATCTGATCCCCTTCCCATGCCGCATACTGGGTACCCATCTGAATGGCTGCGGCAATGCTTTCCTGTCCAGGATAGCTGCCGGGAATCCATTTGGGATAATTGATATGGACAGCCAAATATTCTGTCACCCGGTCATAAAACGCTGTCACCAAATCCAAATCTTTTTCTTCGCAACGCAAAATCTCCATTGGCTTCCCTCTGTGTTACACAAATCTTTTCCATACATATAGATAAAGCGATTGACCAGATCCGTCAACCGCTTTATTTTTTATCATTTCATGTGTTATTCTGCCTTTTTCTGGCAATCGGTGCAAGAACCGCAGTAACCGGTCCTGACGCCTTCCGCCTCATCCTTTTGATCCAGACCGTCCAGACCGATGGAGCGGCCAGTCTCAAAGTTCCACAGGCGGTCTGCCTTGGGCATCCAGTTGCCGGCAGCCTCCGCGCATTTGCCGCACAGACTGTGAACATCCTCCGGATGCTGCAAATCGGTGGACTTGGCGCCAGTTTCATCCACCATCTGTGCCAGCCGGCCCGGGTTATCCAAAATCGGACAGGGGCGCAGCAGGTTGTCACTGAAGGGCTGGTTATGCCGATAAGCCATAAACAAGGGAGACTGATATGCCTCCAGCAAAGTTTTTTCCCGAATGTTGGAATCGGAATAGTGAGCAAATACACATGGCTCAATATCGCCGTTGGCATTAATATGAAGATATCTCCGGCCTGCCGCGATACAGCCGCCCACATACTCGCCGTCGTTCCAGAAATCCATAGTCAGCAAAGGCTTGGTTTTGCGGAAGGAACGGATTTGACGATACATAAATTCTCTCTGCTCTGCAGTTGCCATCAGATCCATACCGGTGTCTGCGCCAACAGGCATAAAGGTGAAAAACCATGCAAACTTAACGCCCTTCTCGATCATGTCATCAAAGAAAGCCTCGCTGCCAATATCCTGGGCATTGAGCTTGGTGTAGCAGCAGGAAACGCCGAAGATCAGCTTTCTTTCTTTCAGGATTTTCATCGCTCGTTCAATGGCCTTGTAGGTACCCTCGCCCCGGCGGGAATCGGTCGCCTTTTCAAAGCCTTCTACGCTGATAGCAGGGACAAAATTCTTGACCCGCAGCATTTCATCGGCAAATTCCTCATCGATCAGAGTGCCATTGGTAAAACACAGGAACTCACAGTCCTCATGCTTTTCGCACAGGCGGATGATATCCTTTTTGCGCACCAGCGGCTCGCCGCCAGTATAAATATACATATAGGTACCCATCGCCTTGCCCTGGGTGATGATGCTGTCCAGATCCTCATAGGTCAGGTTGAGCTGGTGACCGTATTCCGCCGCCCAACAGCCGGTGCAGCGCAGGTTGCAGGCGCTGGTAGGATCCAGCAGGATGGCCCACGGCACGTTGCAGTCATATTTTTTCTCGGTTTCATATCTCTGGTTATTCCCCAGGATTGCGGAGTTTACCAGGAAGTTACGGAAGGTTGTCCGGCGCACATCCCGGTCAAAATCTGTCCAAATGCTGTGAATCAGCTGATTCCAATTGTTGTTGGGATCACTGGTTACTTCCTCAATCCCCTGATATATTTTATCAAACCGGCCAGACCGGTCAAAGGTCTTCAGCCATCCCATAATCTTGGGAATATTCGTCTCCGGATCTTTATCAAAGTAATCCAGGACTTTATTAAGACCTGCTTTTTTAATGGCTTCTATAAATCCCATATTCCAATCTCCTCATTATTTGTAAAATCTTCGTCATCTATTCTAATATAGTATGTTTTCTTCCGGCTATAGACAATTTTATCTTTTTGTAAAATTTTTTGACACTTTTAATGGATTGTAATAAAATAGTGTTCAATTTTTTCCTTTTTATGTTGATATGTCCGTTCCTCCACGAAGTGCATTCTCAAGCAGAATGCAGATTTTCTCCACTACCCCAACCGGATCCTCTCGCATACCGGTTTTCACCCAGTTCAAAATCCAGCCTGACAGGGCATAGCTGTAAAAAGCGGTATAAAACTCCTGATCCTCCGCTGAAATCGCATAGGACTCCGCGCCTTCCGCCATCCTATAAGAAAACATCTCATAATTGGCCTGATACAGCCATTTTTCCAACTGCTCCCGATCAATGGAATGATACACATTCTGCATCATTACTTTATTTTCTTCCACATATAAAAGGATTTTCAGCAAATTATCCCGCCAATGCTCATATCCGGTTTCACCACCCAGCACCTCATTGATATCCTGGGCAAACATCCATTGTCCCAGGGCATAGATATCCTGGAAATGATAATAAAAGGTCTGGCGGTTGATATCGCAGGCAGCAGCAATATCCGTTACGGTGATCTTATCCAACGTGGTTTGATTTAAAAACCGCTTCAAAGCAGCAGCTAACGCCTTTTTCGTTCGATCAGCCAAATGCGCCACCTCCTAATTCCATCGCCTAAACCTGTAACATACGGTATAACCATTTAAACTATATCACATTTTTGTACTTTACGCAAATGATTACCTGGACAGTCTCTTTTTTCCAGTATCTCCAGATTTTATTTTTTCATACAGCCAAACAAACATAAGAAAAGGCCCCCGATTGCTCGAGGGCCAAATCTAAAAATCTTTTCTTTTAATAACCAAAGAAGCTGCTGAAGGGGAACTGGTAATAATAGCTGCCGTTTCTGCCTTCCTGCTGATCGTTGGTGGTTTCGTCGCTGGCTGTCTGGGTGGAAAGATCATTCTGATCCATCAATTTGATTTTGACCTCTATATTCTTCCCTGCCCGGTAAAGATTCAAGGTAATGGAATCACCAGCCTTATATTGTTCCTTGATCTCGTTGATTTCATCCATGGAGGTAATGGTTTTACCATTGACGCCTACTACAATATCACCCTTCTGCACACCCTGGGTATAAGCGTCGCTCCGTGTATCGACAGACTGAACCAGCACGCCCTGAGGTACATCGTTGTTCTCCGCAGTTTCTTTGCTGATGTTATAACCGCTGATACCGATAGCCGGGCGGCCTACAATATGGCCGTTGACAATCAGCTCATCCACGATCTCCTGGACGCTGTCGATGGGAATTGCAAAGCCCAGGCCTTCATAGGTGGTATTGGTGCTGCTCATTAGCTTGGCATTGGTAATACCAATAACCTGGCCCTTATTATTAATGAGAGCGCCGCCAGAGTTACCGGGATTAATGGAGGCCTCTGTCTGAATCAGAGTCATAACCCGATCATTGACGGTAATATCCCGGTTGATCGCGGAGATCATACCAGAAGTAAAGGTATTCTGCAGCTCTACGCCGCCGGGAGAACCAATGGCATAGGACATATCACCCACTTGCAGCTGGTCAGAATCACCAAACTCTGCCTGGGTCAGATCCTTGTCCGGGTCTACCTTCAAAACCGCCAGGTCAGTCTGCTCATCTGAACCGATCAATTCTGCCGAATACTGGGTGCTGTCGGACATAACCACGGTGATCTTATCCGCGTTGGCGATCACATGCTGGTTTGTGATGATATAGCCATCCTTACTCATCACCACACCGGAGCCGGAGGATTCCGAATCACTGGTCAAAGAATTGCACACCACACTGACCACTGAGGGAGAAACCTTGGCATAAATCTGGGTGGAAGTCAAGGCATCCTTATCCTCTGAGCTGACAATGTTCAGGGTAGTGCTGCCGCTGCTGCTCTGCTTGCTGCTGCTCTGGGTCTGGGTCGTTGTGTTATCCGCCTGGCTGTCTCCGTCCCGGGAAGTGCCCAACAGCACGCCGCCGCCGAAGAGCATCGCGCAAACCAGCACGCCTACTGCGATCTTTACCGGCTTATTGCTTTTTTTCTTCTTGGATTTGCCGCCATAAATGGTGTTGAAATCTGCGTTTGTCTGGCTGCCCTGCCACTGCTGAAAAGAATCATAAGGCTCATGATAAGGCTGCTGATGGCTTTGGCCGCCGGAAACATATTCCGACTGCGGGCTATGATCCGTCTGAGATGCTTTCTGGTCTTCTTCCTTCGAAGATCCTGCTGCCGGCCGCCGCCAATCCTTAGGCTCCTGGATGATTTCATCCGCCTTGTGGCTATATTCCCCGCTGGGGCTTTGGGGCTGGCTTTCGTAACCGGAGGTGTTTTCCGTATTTTGGTTTTCTTTATTCTGATTTAAATCCATCTGGAATCTTCCTTTCTGCTTTCATTGTCTATATTATAAAAATCCATTGTGCATTTTCCTTGTCAGAAATGTCAACAGTATGTGAAGATTGGGTGTTTTCTGTTTTTAAATCTTACTATTGATGGATTTTTGCTGCTTTTCCGTGGCCAAAGGTAGGTCAAAGGAAAATACCGTTTCCCCGCCGCCGGAACGGACGGAAATGTCGCCGCCGTGGAGATTGATAATATTTTTCACGATATACAGCCCCAGACCCACACCGGTCTTGTCCCGGCTGCGGGATTTATCCGTTTTGTAGAACCGGTCAAAGATATGGGAAAGATCCTCCTCCCGAATACTTTCGCCGGTGTTGCGAATATGGAAGGTAAACCGGCCGTTTTCCGCCTTTGCCAAAATAGATAGCTGGCCGCCCAGATCTACAAACTTTACCGCGTTATCCACCAGGTTGTAAACCACCTGGAAAATATTATCCCGGTCGCCGTTGACGATCAAACGATCCTCCATCTGGATATCAATGTCGATCTTTTTATCATTGATCTGCTTTTCAAAGCTCAAAACAATCACGCTGATCATTTCACAAATATCAAAGGGGGCGGTGTTGAGGACAAGCTCTCCAGACTGGATCTTGGCAGCGCCTAACATCCGGCCAATGAGGCGGGACAGCCGCTTGATCTCCTCTGAGATAACCCCTAAGTATTTTTCCCACCGATCCCTGGGAATGGTGCCGTCCAGCATGCCGTCCACAAAGCCGCCGATGCTGGTCATTGGCGTTTTCAGCTCATGGGAAACATTGCCTACAAATTCCCGGCTCATTTCTTCCAGCTGATTCATAGAATCCGCCATGTTGTTAAAGCTATGGGAAAGCTCAACGATCTCCTCACAGCCGCTGTCTTCGGGCACCCGGGCGGAAAAGTCTCCCCGGGCGAAGCTTTTGGCCGCATTGGCGATCCGTTTTAAGGGAGTAGTCAGCCGTTCTGTGATAAAGTAAGTCATCAGCATCACGCAGCACAGGACAATGAGCATGATTAAGAAAAAGGTATGCATCGTCTCCTGCAGCATCGTCACTTCGGAAGAAGAGGACTCCGCCACGAAAAGCAAAACGGACTGACTGCCATCCTTGCTGGTGCATACCCGACCTGTAACATATTGGGGGGTATCGAAGTATTTGCCCAAAGTGCCTACCGCTTCCTCATAGACGCCTTTTTCCTTTATGATCTCTACGATCCGTTGCTGCAGCTGCTTTCCGTTTTGCCCTTTCTGAACCTGTTCTCCATCAACCTCCAAAAGGACATTGCCATCCTGATCTGCCAGAACCATTTCTACCTGATTCGACTGGGAGATCTGGGCCAGGTTCATCATATACAGCTCCTGAGAGTGATCGTTGTTGTAATCCTGATGATCCAAATACAGCTGGGTGCTGCTCATTAACTGGTCTACGGTCTGCTCCAGCATTTGCTGCTTCTGGCTGGCGGCGTATTGATTGGTTTTCACGCTGAATACCACACCGGTCACCAAAAAGGCAATGAGGATCAAACAGGAATAGGCGGCATAAGTACGGGCGAATAAGGTTTTTTTCATCACTGCCGCCTTTTATTCCTTCGTCTCAAACTTATAGCCAACGCCCCAAACCGTTTTCAGCTCCCATTTGTCGCTGACACCTTCCAGCTTTTCCCGCAGCCGCTTAATGTGAACATCTACGGTTCGAGTATCGCCAAAGTAATCAAAGCCCCACACATCATCCAAAAGCTGGGCGCGGGTAAACACCCGG
>CAZSBD010000050.1:0-9849 GCA_964605215.1 uncultured Oscillospiraceae bacterium
AAAATGGAATGGTATGCAGCCACAAAAGCCTGATCCCCCTGCTAGGCGGCGCCTGTTTTGCATCCGCAAGACAAAGCTGACTGAAGCGCAGAGTGCCCTCCGTCCCCAGTAAAGGATGAAAGGCAAAGCAGGCATACATTTCGCTGGTGATATCGCCCCTTACATACCGGCTTTTCTGCCCAGCTAAAAATTGCCGGTAATTTCGGATGGACTGGCGGCTGCGACTCACTGCCTGGCGCAGCTTTTCCTCCTCTAATAACCGGCCGGTGATCTGGGTGAGAAAATCCGTCATGCGCCGCAGCTGCTCCGCCACATAACCCACCGCTTCTTCATTTTGCGCGTAAGGCACATCCAGAGCAAAATGAGGGGCGTCATACGTTCTTGCCATCCGGGGAAAGGTCAAATGATTGGCGTCGCATGCCAGGCTGGTGGAAAGGATCAGCCGGGGCCGGGGCATAATCCCCAGCTGAGCGGCGCCCAGAAAGATCCGATGGTAGGAACAAAAGGTTTCCGGCAGGCCGGATATATGAGCCTGTTCCAGACAAACCTCCTGGCTCCATGCCCCGGTGAGATAACAGGAAAAGCCCTCCACAGAATAGGGCAGCAAACCCATAGCATGAAGCGGCTCGCAAGGGACAAACAGACTGACCATAGCCGCCCGCTCCGGCTGACGCAGGCAGCCAATCATCGAATCCATCATCATCCGGGCCACATGCCGCTTGCTGGGCAAAAGTGCTTTGCCGGGGACAAGCTTCAGCTGTGCATTTTTTGCCTGAAAGGCCAGTGTCAGAACTTTTCGGGCTTTATCCGGGTCTTTTTTGGCAAGATGTCCTACATATTCTCCAAATTTTTGTAAAAATTCTGTTCCATTCATAAACGCTACCCAGCACCAAATTGCTTTTTTCATGATATCATAAAAAACGTCTTTTCCAGCCGTCTCTTACTTCTCCGCCAGCACCTGTTCCAGGGTTCCGGTGATGGCCAAATACAAAATCTCCACAATTTCCTCCTTGGGCAAATCCATATTGCAGTCAAACCAGTGGCGCACCGTTCCCATCACCCCATAGGAAATAAAGCCGAAGGCCAGATCATACCGCTTCTTTTTCTCCTTAGACAGCTGGCCGCTGATAAACCATTCTCCGTTGCGGTACATCAGATCCCGGAATTTGCCGATGAAATCCCCGCAAACCTGGTTTTCAAAAATAGCCCGGCACAGCTTGCGGTTTTCCACAATATAATCAATCACCGGATTTAAAACGCAGTAAAGGCTTTGGTTATCCCCTGGCTGCACATAGGTGTCGATCAGGCTTTGCAGCTCCTCCAGCACCTCGTTTTCCATCTTCTCCAGCAGATCATAGGTATCCTTATAATGGAGGTAAAAGGTACCCCGGTTCAGATCCATCCGATCCGTGATATTCTTGACGGTGATGTTTTTAAATTCCTTTTCTTCCATCAGTTCCGCCAGCCCCTGTTTGAGCATACGGCGGGTGCGCCGGATCCGGCGGTCTTCCTTGTTTTCTTCCATAATCTCCCTTCCCGTTTTTCAACACAAGTTGTCTCATTTGTTCAATAATCACATTCTTCTTCTGTTATGTGCATTTTTGCACACGGAGGAAAATATTGCTTATTGCCATTCCAATTTTCTAACATTATAATATACTGTGTTCTAAAAATCAACATGCTGTTTATTATCGGGGGTTGTGATGAAAAAATTTAATTCAGACAACATCGTAAATATAATCGTAACCAAACGAAAACACATCGAACGGATCTTTCTCGTCCTGACCATCCTTTGTCTGCTGATGTATCCCTTTGTGGGAGTCAACTATGACTTAAGCTCCTACCTGCCGGAATCGGCGGAAACCAAGCAGGCTCTGGACGTGATGCAAGACGAATTCGGCTATCCGGGTATGGCCCGGGTTATGGTGCGGGATATCACTCTGGCTCAAGCCAAACAGATCACCCAAAAGATCTCCGAGGTAGACGGCGTATCTATGGTTATTGGGCCGGATACCACCACGGATGTTTATATGGCGGATTTTCTCACCCAAAACAAACTAACGGATGAATTTTACAAGGACGGCAACGCCTGCTTCCAGATTGTCTTTGAGGACGGTGATTCGGATCAAAGCACGCATCAGGCTTTAAACGAGATTTATGAGATCGCCGGAGACAACGCCTGCTTTTCCGGCTCTGCCGTTTCCAATAAGGAACGGCAGGAGGCGATCACCAAGGAAGTCACCACAGCGATCGGCATCGCCCTAGTGATTATCTTCTTGATTCTCACTCTGACCACCACTTCCTGGTTTGAGCCGGTGCTTTTCATTCTGGTTATGCTGGTGGCCATTGCCATTAACGTCGGCTCCAACCTGATCTTCGGCACCATTTCTTTCTTCACCTTTTCTACGGCGGCCATTTTGCAGCTGGCCGTATCCATCGACTACTCCATCTTTCTGCTCCATACCTTCCGGGACTACAAAAGCACCGGACTGGATCCGGAAAGCGCTATGAAGCTTGCCATTCCAGATGCATGCCGCTCTATTTTGGCCAGCGGCGCTACCACCATTGTAGGCTTTATCGCCATTGCCTTTATGGAATTTACCATCGGCAAGGATGTCGGCTTTGTGCTGACCAAGGGCATTCTGGCCAGCTTGTTCACCGTTCTGATGCTGATGCCCGCTTTAATCCTCCGTTTCGATCCCTTAATTGCCAAAACATCCCACCGGCCTTTTACGCCCTCCTTTGAAAAGCTGGGGGAATTTATGTATAAGATCCGGGTGCCCATCATTATTTTAGCTGTGCTGTGCGCCGTACCCTGTTACTTTGGTCAGGCGATGAACAAATTTTACTACGGCGATGACGCTTTAGGCTCCGGCCCTGGCACCCAATATTATGAGGATACCCAAGAAATTAACTCGATTTTCGGTAAATCCAACGTGGCTATCGCCATGGTTCCTAACGGCTCCATTGTCAAAGAACGGGAGCTGACCGATGCCCTGGATGATCTGAAATTCACCAATTACGCCCTGTCCCTTTCCGGCGTACTACCGGAGAGCGTGCCGGAAAGCTTCCTGCCCGACAGCCTGTTAAAGGAGCTGCGCACAGACAAATACGCCCGCATCTTGATTTCTATGGATACGGCGGAGGAAAGTGATTACGCCTTTGACTGCAGCGACAAGATAACACAAGTGGTAAAATCCTATTATCCGCAGGATGCCTATGTCATCGGCATGACCGCTACTACCATGGATATCCGGGATATTTTGACCAAGGATTATAACTTTGTTTCCGTCCTGTCTCTGCTGGGCGTAGCTGTGGTGGTGCTCCTTTCCTTCCGCTCCCTGGTGGTTCCTATTCTGGTTATTGTCCCCATTGAGATTGCCATTTATTTAAATATGACCCTGCCTTATATTATGGGCCATAGCATGATCTATATCGGCTATATTATTGTCAGCTGTCTGCAGCTGGGCGCAACGGTGGATTATTCCATCCTCATGACCAATAATTATCTGGATGCCCGCAAGGAAAAACCGGCCAAGGACGCCGCCATTGCTGCCATTGCCAAAAGCGCCCTTTCCGTTATGACCTCCGGTTCCATTCTGACAGTCGTGGGCTACCTGCTTTACTTTACCTCTTCCCTCCAGTCCATTTCCCAAATCGGCAATCTGGTCGGTCGGGGCGCCGTTCTAAGTATGGTTCTGGTGCTGTCCTTCCTACCCGCTTCTCTGTGCGCTCTGGATAAATTTGTCCAAAAGGAACGAATGTTTATCCATCGGCTGGCAGAAAAGCTGGGCAAAGGCTCCGGTTCCAAACCGCCGGCGCCGCCTCAGAAATTGCCCACTGCTTCCCAAAAAGAGGAAGATTCTCAAATCCCTATGGCTAAAAGGAGCTGATTTTATGAAAAAGCAAATCCGAATTCTGGCCGCTGTGATGAGCTGCACCCTTGTGATCTCCGCCAGTTCTCCGGCCTTTGCCGCCGCGCCTGCTCCTACGGTAGACGAGGCTTTGTACATCAACTTGGACGCTTACGGCGCTTATCAGGAATCCAGCGTGGTCAAAAGCTATTCCCCCAACGGAAACGCGACCTTGACAGATCACGGTACTTACACGGATATCATCAACAAAACCAATTATGTAAAGCCCCAGGTGGACGGAGACAAGGTCACCTTCCAGTTTGACAAGGATGACATTCCCAACCGGTTTTATTTTGAAGGCAAAACCAAAGACCTGCCTGTTCAGCTGCCCTGGAGCTTTGACATCAGCTATCAATTAAACGGCGCGCCCACTGCCAGTGAAAAGCTGGCAGGAGCCAACGGTATGGTGGAAATCGCCATTCACGCCGAGCCTAACACGGAAGCCTCCGATTACTTTAAAAATAATATGATCCTGACCATCGGTGCCATTGTGGATGCTGACAAGGTCACCGGTGTGAAAGCCCCCGGGGCACAAAGCCAGGCTATCGGCAATATGCAGGCTGTGCTGTATTTTGTTCTGCCGGGCGAGACCCAGGACTATACCCTGTCCATCGGCTCGGAGGATTTTGAGTTTCCCGGCCTGTTCTTTATGATGATACCCGGCACTCTGGAACAAATGAAACAAATTCAGGAGCTGCGGGACGCCAAGAATGACATTGGCGATGCCGGAGATGCCGTCAGCGCCAGCCTGGATGTGATCCTGGGCACTATGTACAGCCTGCAGGGAGGTATTTCCTCCACTGTATCCGGCCTTTACGGCCTGGATGACGCCCGCGCCACCATCCATTCCGGCACGGATTCCGTTTACAGCGACGCCGACAACGCCTTAAATGAGCTGGGAATCCTTTCAGACAGCCTGTCTCCCCTGGCTGAAGATCTGACCCAGGCCAAGGAGCCGGTTGCCCAGGTCAACACCACTCTGGGCCAAATGACCGATACGCTTAACACCTTAAAGCCCCAGCTGGAAGACACCCGTAAGCTGATTACCCAGACCCAGGAGGATCTCCAGGGCATTCGGGATATGATTTCAGAATTTGACGCCAAAAAAGGCAAGCGCGCCTCTTTGTTTGACGATTTTCAGAATGATATTTATAAATTACAGATTCGGATGGATGACCTGACCGATTGCCTAAAGAATCTGGACGTTTATAAAAATCTGCCGACCTTACGGACAATTGATGCCATCACCTTTAAAGGAATGACCCCTGCACAGGCCAGGGCTGCTGCCAAGCAGCTGGATGCCGCTGTACAGGACGGTGCGCTGAAAACCGTTGCCGGTAACATCATAAAGTCTATGGGAACAGAGAAGGCTTTGGATCAAGGTTTTATAGATGAAGAAGGTAACCTGACTCAGGCCGCTTTGGATTTTGTTTCTGAAAACTATTCCGGTCAGGTCGCAGACGCTGTTCCACAGGTCTTGGCTACCTTGGATTCTGATAAGCAGCTTTTATATCAGATGTACCACAATGGTGATTTGGAGATCCAGCTGTCTACCATCGAAGAAACCAACAAGGTTCTGGATCAGACCAATGATATGATCGTATCCACCAAAAACGCTCTAAAAAACATCTCCAAGCAGTTGGATGATCTGACTGGCGCTTTGGCTGATGTCTGTGAGCAGTTGGGCACCGATGATAACTCCCACAAGGACAGCAGTTTGACGGACGATCTGGCAGAAGCTCTGGATATGCTGGACAGCTACTGCGATATCCTGGAAAAACACTCTGGGGATGCTACCAAGCTGCTGGATGATTTTGACGCTGCCGGCAATATCGGCTCGGATATCACAGAAAAAATGGAGAGCATCTTAGATGACATCACCACGCTCTATGCCAGTGTCAACGCCCTGCAGCCGGTGATCCAAAATGCCCTGACCCATTCCAGCACTGCAATGACCAATATGAGCACCACCCTGACCAGCACCCAGACCTTCCTGACCAGCTTAAAAAGCCTGATGCGGAAATCCGGAGATTCTCTCAACGCCGGCACCCAAAAAACCTTAAACGGCCTGATCGATACGCTGAACCAATCTCTTAAGGGCTTGGCGCAAACCGGAACTTTGCAGAAAAGCAAGAATACCATCAAAAATACCATAGACGATAAATGGGACGAATACACCGGGGAAAAGTCCAACCTGCTTAATGCGGATCCGGATGCTCCTGCCGTTTCCTTTACCTCCTCGGAAAACGCTTCTCCCAACAGCATCCAGATCATCCTGCGGACAGAAGAGATCACCACAGATGAGGAAGAGGACAGCCAGGATGTGGATGAGGATTTCCATCCAGAGGGGAACCCGTTTATCCGTATCCTGAATATTTTCAAGGCGATTTTTAAGGCTGTCCGGGATGTCTTGCAAAATAATGAAACCAGTTGAAACCGAAGGTGTATGCAAAGCTTTGCATACACCTTTTTATTGCATTTCTCCCAAAAATCCGATACAATAAGGACATATTATTTCCCGATAAATTCCTCTGCAAGGAGTGTTGTTATGTATTCAGAAAGTGAAATCGTTGTGCGCTACGCAGAAACCGACCGTATGGGTATCACCCACCATGCCAACTACGCCGTATGGTTTGAAGTGGGCCGCACGGATCTTTCCAAAGCCCTGGGCTTCCCTTATTTGGAAATGGAGCGTATGGGCATTGCCCTGCCCCTTTTGGAGCTGCACTGCCAATTCCGACAAGCCTCTACCTATGCCGATGTACTGACCGTGCGCACCTGGATCTCCAGCCTGTCCGCTGCCAAGATCCGCTTTTCCTACGAGGTTTATAAAGCTGGGGCGGAAAAACCTATCTGCACCGGCTACACCCTTCACGGCATTGTCAGCACCCAAAGCCTGCGGCCTCTGAATTTTAAAAAGAAGTTCCCGGAATGCTACGAAAGCTTTGCACAGGCTGTGGAAGAATGACGGCATTTTTATGAGACGGCGTGATAAAACATCGCTTTTTGCAAATGAGATGAAAAGAGTTACATACACGCCGCAACTTTTTTGGATATCAGACGTTTCGCGCAAAATACTTTATCAACAAGCTGAAAAGCCTCCCGTTTGGGAGGCTTTTATTGCAAATTTTTACGGATTCAGTTCGTCTACAACCTTTTGGATGGCAGCCAATGCGTCCTCCGGCAGCTTATCAAAGCCGCCTTTAACGGTATCTCTCTCCTTAACGAAGTTTACGCGGTCCTGCATTCTTGCCTTAAGCTGAGCGATATACTCCGGATCGTTCATATCCGGGATGAAGCCCTCCCATGGCAGGATCTCAATATCCGAGAAGGGGCCCCACTTTTCAAACTTAGCCTTGCCCTCGACGATGGCTTCCAGAACGCCCAGGGTATCTTCTTTCTGAACCTTCTTGCCCATAAAGTCGCCAGTGTTGACAATGTAGCAGTCTACATTCTTTTCCTTTACCAGCTTCTTGAACTTCTCATAGTCATTGACCAGAGGATAGGTACGGAAGGGATTTGCATAGGGTTCTACCACCAGCTTATTGGGATCTACGCCGGGTGCCAGACGCTCTGCGGAAGAACGCTTGGTTGCCAAAGTTGCACCCATAACAGATGCCAGTTCTGCGCCCTTCAGCTTTACGCAGGGCGGAATGGTAGGATCCTTCATAATCCAGAAGATAGCGTTGACCGGTGCTTCGATCTTGTCTACCCGGTTGGGAGACCACAGCTTGGACTTGATGGCACGACCGTTGCCATTTCGGATATCCTCAGTCACGAGGGTGATCTTGCCGTCCTCGTCCAGGGTTGCGGAGCAGTTTTGGGCAGTCAGCAGATATTTGTTATCCGGGCAGCCGGTGGGATAGTCGTTGGTCTTATCAAAATAGGTCGGCTCCATCGCAATAGACGCGCATGTTTCTGTATTGATGATGAAAGCGTCATCATGAAGAACGGTAACGCCGTACTTACCGCCGTGCTTTGCATGGGTCAGGGTGGACTTACCGGAACCGGACAGGCCAAATACGGAAGCTACATACTTTCTGCCGTCTGCCAGGGTGTATTCCTTCTGGCCGCCATGACAGGAAGCGTAGCCGTTACGGTTAGCAATGGCCCAGCCAATGGTCAGGGTGCCCTTCTTATGCTCACCGAAGTAACGCATACCCAGAAGAGCGGCACAGTTGGTTTCCGTGTTGAAGTAGGTCAGGCACTTACCGTCGCAAACGTCGGTCTGATCTGTGCCGACCCACTGGGGATCAGAAAAGATATAGATATCCGGCTCCTGCCCGATGGGACGGGAAGCCTTGTACATCTTTACATATTCATCAGACATATACTGGAAGTTGAGCATCCAGGAATAGAGGATATTTTCCTCACCTTCGGGAATGAGCAGATGCGCCTTGACCATAAATTCCGGATCCAGACCAATGAAAACCTCTGCATGGTACAGAGTCTTCCAGCGGGTATCATAGACAGCATCCATAACGATTTTGTCCAGCTTGTCGCAGTTGACGCCAGGCTCACCGGCGATTCTTCTGGCTGCGGCATAACGGCCGGTAATAGAACCATCGTTAAACAGCAGGACCTTGGCATCCTTTTCCAGACCAAATTCTTCCCCCCGGTAAACAGGCATGTCGGTAACAATGGTGCCGGGAGAGTTCTTAGCAAGCTCGTAAGCTTCCTTAAGGGTGTTAACCTTTACAACATTATTTCCGTAAAAAGCAGCTTCGATGATAGAGCGGGTCTTGGCAAAGCCAGGCTTGCCCTTACCGATCTCGCTGATGGGAAAATACGCTTTTGTTGACATAGAAGATCCTCCTACCTAAATTTTTCTATATGAATATTATGGCATTTTCCACTATAAAAATCAATGCTATTCTTAGAACTTTTTGTTCCTATTTTTCCAAGTCCTTTGTAAGCTGCGTTCTTTTCTTCTCCGATTTTGTCTTTTTGCCATGTTTTCTTTCTTTTTTGTTTGATTTTCTGTCTATATATATGTATACAGACATATATATGATATAATGGATACAATTTAGGCAAAAGGCGTTCCGTTCTTATGGATATGAACCTGATTCAGGAAACACAACAATTAAAAAAAAGAGAAAAATGCCGTGATTCCGGCCCATTATTATGGGCCGGACGAAAACCTGGTATATTGCCTCCCAGCTGCCAGACAAGCATTTTATCTTCAATCCCGGCGCCCCTGTCCTGATGTGTCCGGAAATGTATCCCGGATGCCCTGGCCCTGGCGGATTACATCGGCAGCGGCGCTTTGACCCATTCCGCTCCTATTTTGGATCTTTCTCTTAAAAACCTCCATGCAATATAAACATAGATGGATCTGCCAAAAGGGCCTCGTTCGGAGGTTCTTTTTTATTGGGAAAAGCACCGCCCCTTTTTACAAAAATAACACATCATAACCACAGGACGTTTTCCTTTTGTTCACATAAACCTCTTACAATAAATTTTATAAAGGAGGTTTTTGTATGATCGAAGTGCAAGGGCTGGTAAAATGCTACGGCAGCCACACTGCTGTGGACCACCTGACATTCACTGCCCCGTCCCATAAAATTTATGGTTTCCTCGGCCCTAACGGCGCCGGAAAATCCACTACCATGAACATTATGACCGGCTGCCTGGGCGCGACTCAGGGCACCGTAAAAATCAACGGCGTAGATATCTCTCTATACCCGGAAAAGGCCAAAAGGGACATTGGCTATTTGCCGGAAACGCCGCCCCTTTATCCGGATATGACAGTAGAGGAATATCTCACCTTTGCCGCCCAGTTGAAAAAGCTGCCCCGTACCCGGCAGCAGACGGAAGTGGAGCGGGTCTGCGCCGATTGCAATCTGACCGATGTCACCGGCCGCCTGATCCGCAACCTGTCCAAGGGCTATAAGCAGCGGGTAGGGCTGGCTAATGCCCTGCTGGGCAGTCC
>CAZSBD010000051.1:0-9765 GCA_964605215.1 uncultured Oscillospiraceae bacterium
ATAAGCTTCCAGATCCTCTGTCGGACCAAACTGGATGGGATTTACAAATACGCTGACTACTACCTTGTCATTCTGCTCTACTGCCTTTTTCATCAGGCTGGCATGGCCTTCGTGGAGATAACCCATAGTGGGTACCAGACCAACAGAAAGACCCTCTCTCTTCCATTCCTGTACTTGGCTGCGGACTTCCGCAATGGTTGTGGCTGTTTTCATGATTGGTAACTCCTTGTTGAATGGTATGTGATTAATATAACTTCTGTAAAACTTCTTCGCTGATTTTAAAGGTATGCTGCTCCTCTGGGAAGCTGCCATCCTTCACGGCCTTGTCATAGGCTGCAAACGCCTGTTTCATTTCATCCCCAATATTCGCGAAGCGCTTGACAAATTTGGGGGTAAAGTCTGAGAACATACCCAGCATATCCTGATAAACCAGAACCTGGCCGTCACAGCCTGCACCGGCGCCGATCCCGATGGTGGGAATGCTTAGCTCTTTGGAAATCATCTCCGCCAGCTTGGCAGGCACGCATTCCAAAACCAGAGCGAAAGCGCCTGCTGCTTCCACAGCCTTGGCGTCCTCCAGCAGCTGCTTGGCTGCTGCTTCCGACTTACCCTGTACCTTGAAGCCGCCGAACATATTGATAGATTGGGGAGTCAAACCCAGATGCGCCACTACAGGGATGGAAGCGGCGGTAATGGCACGAATCTGCTGGCAAACAGCCGCGCCGCCCTCCAGCTTGACTGCCTGAGCGCGGCCTTCCTTCATCAGCCGGCCAGCGTTGACCACAGCGTCATAAACTGAGGTCTGATAGGACAGAAAGGGCATATCCGCAACGACCAGGGCATTTTTCGCCCCTCGGGAAACCGCACGGGTATGGTGGATCATATCCTCCATGGTAACAGAAATGGTATCCTCATAGCCCAGCACTACATTACCCAGGGAGTCGCCCACCAAAATGGAATTGACTCCTGCTTCATCTATGAGCTTGGCGGTGGAATAATCATAGGCGGTGAGCATAGAAATGCGAGTGCCTTCCTCCTTCATCTGCCGGAAGGTTGCAGTTGTATTTTTCATAAGTTCTCCTCTTCTCCTGTAAGCACAGACTCCATAGGACTGAAATCCGTTTCCGGGTGCTTGGCTGCTGCCACCTTAACCAGCCGTTTGGAAAGCAGGCGGTACAGCTGACGATCCTCCGGATCCTGCAAATACGCCAAATGCTTGCGCACGGTGGAAACATCACACCGTTCCACCGGGCCGGTCAGGCTGCGAACCGGGCCGTCTTGGGCTACATGCTGCAAGTTACCCAGCATAATGGGGCCTAAAGCCTTTAAGGCCTGCTCCGATGTAAAGCCGCAGTCTGTCAAAATAGACATGCTTTCATCGATCAGTGCCACTACATGGTTGCTGGCGATAGCAGCAGCGGCATGGTAGCCTGCCTTTTTGCGGGCATCCAAAGTAATCACCGGATTTCCCAGCCCTTCCAGCATACGTTTCATTTCTGCCAAATGGGCGGGATGTCCCTCTACTGCAAAAAAAACATCCGCCAGTTCCTCATAAGCGTAATATTTATCGCTTACGGCAAACAGCGGATGAATAGAATATCCGAAAGCGCCGGCCTCCTGGATTCCGGGAAACGCTTCCCCGGCGGAAAGGGCGCCGCTACAATGACATAGGATTTTGGAATGAATCTTTTCTTTGGGCAGGGCGGAAAACGTCTCCGCGATGCATCCGTCCGGAACGGTAAGAAACACAGCGTCACTCTCTTCCAGCAATTTATCCGGGGTCTCATAAAATTTTGAGCCTGTGAAGATTGCTGCCTGTCTGGCAGAATCCGCGCTGCGGCTGTAATAGCCCGCCACGGAAAGATTGTGCGCAGAAAAATATTTCCCCAGAGAAAAGCCAACTTTCCCTGCTCCGATAAAACCAATGTTCATATTTTCACCTTCTTTCGGAAGGTGACGCTTCGAGTCTTACTCCGCAAAACGGATATAAGCTGGAAAAAAGATCATATGCTCCATATGTCGGTATAGTTTCCTTCGGAATACTATCCATCGCGGTAACTATATCATTTTTTTCAGCCCTTGTAAACACTTAATTCAAATAAAACCCAAAGAAATCTTTTTTCTTTTACCATATTGAATAATTTTTCAAAAAATCTAGGAGAAAACGGAAAAATTTAAAAAATCATTTGGTAATTACATGAAAAATGTGGTATCATAAATTATACCGACATTTTATCCTGACATATTTGATATTAAGGAGATGGAAATAAAAGATGTCTGATAACAATCACGTCGGGAATTCTAAAAACACTGGATTTTTAATCGGCGCACTGATCGTAACTTTTGTCATTGCGATCGCTTTCTGTGCCCGGTTCAACGCTAGTGTTGCAGAAGGAATGAATGCCATCACAGGCGGTGTGGACAGCGGTTCTGATTATATCACAAAGACCATTTTTGATACTCTTTGCTACAATCGTTCCATTCACATTTTAGCTATGCTGCTGCTGGGTTTCGGCTTCCTGATGGTTTTCGTAAGAGGCCACGGTTACAGCTCCATTGCAGCAACACTGCTGGCTGTCAGCATTTCAATTCCGATTTATATGCTGATCAAAAGCTACATGGGTGAAGGCTCTGTTCTGGATATCGTCCCCTTCCTGTTCGCCGAGTTTGCGGCAGCCAGCCTGCTGATTGCCATCGGCGCGCCTCTGGGGCGGCTGAAGATCGAGCAGTATATGCTTTTGAGTCTGCTGTTTGTACCTATTTATTTTCTCAATGAATGGCTGATTCTGGAAAGCGGTATGTTCGCCGGCTTCCAGGATACCGGCGGCAGTGTTGTCATCCACGCGTTCGGCGCTTACTTCGGTATGGGTCTGGTGGCAACCACCGCCAAGAAATTTAAAGACGCTCCCGCTTGCGAGGAGGATGCGACCAGTAATCAGTTCTGCCTGCTGGGCAGCCTGATTTTATGGGTGTTCTGGCCGTCCTTCACCAGCGCCGTTGCAGCGCCGGATCGGGTTCTGCTGACCGCCATCAACACAGTATTTGCTCTGTGCGGCGCCAGCATCGCCACCATCATTATGTCCAAGCTGATCCGCGGCAAGATCAGCGTAGAAGATATGGCCAACGCTGCCCTGGCCGGCGGTGTTGCTATCGGCTCTACCTGTGATATTGCCAGCCCCGGCTTCTCTATGATCGTTGGTATCCTGGCTGGTATGCTCAGCGTCACCGGCTATAACATCATTGCTCCCAGATGGCAGAAGCTCATCGGCGGCACGGATACCTGCGGTGTACATAATCTCCATGGTATGCCCGGCCTTTTAGGCGGTCTGTCCGCTATGGTTCTGTGCGGCAACTTTAAGGTGCAGCTGTCCGCTATGGTCGTTACCGTTGTGATTGCCTTTGTCGGCGGCCGCATCATCGGTGCGATCCTGGGCCTGATGGGTTCCAAGCCGGTTGCTTACAGCGATGAAGAAGAATTTGATTAAACAGCGATAAATGTCGGAAAACGCATTCCGGATGGATGTCAGGGTCCGGATTTCCAGGTAAGAAATACGCCAAGGATAAGGAGAACGCTCCTCTGTCCTTGGCTTTTTCTTTTGTGGGGGAAAGAAGTAAAAAAAGCCCCTGCGCTTTTTCGGCCCGAAGAGGTATTTTCAGAAAAAGCACAGGGGTCTTTTATTCTGTTTTAGTAGCTTTCGTTCATCATCACCGGGTCTTGGACGCCGTTTTCCTCGAAGGCCTTTTTTCGGTCAATACAGGTACCGCAACGGCCACATGGCTTACTCCCGCCGGCGTAGCAGCTCCAGGTCAGTATGTAAGGCACCTGCAGCCGCAGGCCCTCTTTAACCACTTCCGCTTTGGATTTGCCAATGAAAGGCGCTTCCAGCCGCACCATTTGGCCGCTGCCTTCCCAAACAGCCCAGTCCATATATTCAAAGAACCGTTCGCTGCAATCCGGGTAAGCGTTGCCTGCCGCGTCATCCCCATGGGCGCCGTAATAAATCACGCTGCACCCTTTGGTCAAAGCGATACTGGCTGCCGTGGAAAGGAACAAGCCGTTGCGGAAGGGTACATAGGTAGAAACGGTTTGTCCTTCATTGTTTTCCAACTGCCGGGCATAAGACTGGTGGGGAATCTCCCGCTGGGAATGCTGCAAAAGGGAACAGTCACTTCCCTCAAAGATCTGCTCCAGATCCAGCTCCATACCTTCCACACCGTAGTAGGCCCGGATTTTCCGTGCCGCCTCCATTTCTTTCGTATGCTTCTGACCGTAAGAAATGGACAGGGTCATAACCTGATCCGCGCCGTACTTTTCCACTGCCAGCCCCAAACATGTTGTGCTGTCCACGCCACCGCTGAATAATACCATTGCTTTCATGGGCTTCCCTCCTGTGATGTTTAACGATTGTCCACCTTTTCCGGGTACAAATCGTGCTGTGTCAAGCGCTGCCAAGCCACCTGCTCCCACGGCGTACCCTTTTTCCCATAGTTGCAATACGGATCGATGGAAATCCCACCCCGGGGTGTAAATTTACCCCACACCTCGATATACTTGGGATCCATCAGCCGAATCAAATCCTCCATTATGATGTTTACACAGTCCTCATGGAAATCTCCATGATTGCGGAAGGAGAACAGATACAGCTTTAAAGATTTACTCTCCACCATTTTTTGCCCCGGTACATAGGAAATATAGATCGTTGCGAAATCCGGCTGTCCGGTAATCGGGCAAAGGCTGGTAAACTCCGGGCAATTAAATTTAACGAAATAATCATGATCCGGGTGCTTATTATCAAAAACCTCCAACACCTCCGGGGCATAATCATCCCGATACTGTGTGTTTTTTTGATTGCCCAACAGCGTCACGCTGCCAAGCTCCTCCTGCTTTCTTCCTGAACTCATACTGCAGCTCCTGCTTTCCAAGTTTTTTTGAGAACCTGTACCAAAAGCACCCCGCATACGCTGGGAATGAGTTGTCCAATGCACAGGCTGACTGCCAGCGCCCCATAAGGCACATGCAGCAAATAAGACAGATAGGTGGAAACGCCCAAGCCTGGAATCAAAACAATGGGCAATGCGATCCATTTCACATTCCAGCCCCGCTTGCGTATGCAGACGATGAGGGCTGTTGTCACCATACCCACGATCATACCGCCAACCATATCCAATACACCCAATCCGCCAAAGAGGAAATTCGCAATGAAATTGGAAAGTCCCATGGGGATCACCAGGAACGGAAACAGATAGGCCAGGCCATAGATCGCTGTCGCGATCCGGATCTGATACTGGCCGAAAGCAAAGCTTTGGGTAAAATACATAACGGTCACATAAATGGCCATAATCATGGCTGAGTAAGTCAGCTTCTGGTTTTTGCTAAGCTTCCTATCCATAATCGTTCACCTCCAAATGAAAAAAGCACTCGGATTTCCCGCCGAGGGCGCAAAACCGAAGTGTCCGCAAACTAATAACAAATGTTCTGTTATAGGTTCCTAGTTTTGTTTTGAGACAGGATGGTTTCGAACTGTCTGCTCATTTGGGTGCATCTTTATTATAGTATATTTTCAGATAAAGTACAAGGAAATTTCGGATAATTTTCCTGATTTTCTATCCTCTCTCCCAACAAGAAAAAAAAGAGTGCCCGCAGGCACCCTTTTATTTTTGATATTATTCGTTCAGGCCTTTGCGCTCCTCCAGGTATTCATCGTAAGTACAGCGCTTGTCCCAAACACCATCTGTACCCAGCTCGATAATCCGGTTGGCAATGGTCTGTACAAACTCATGGTCGTGAGAGGCAAACAGCACATTCCCCTTGAAATCCGCTACACCGTTGTTGACAGCGGTAATGGATTCCAGATCCAGGTGGTTGGTGGGCTGGTCAATGACCAGGACATTGGAGCCAAAGAGCATCATCCGGGCCAGCATACAGCGAACTTTCTCGCCGCCGGAAAGGACATTCACCGGCTTAAACACATCATTGCCGCTGAAGAGCATCTTGCCGTAAAAGCCCCGCAGGGTGCTTTCCAACGTATCCTTGGAATAAGGCGCCAGCCAATCCAGCATGTTTTCTGTATGGCCGTCAAAAAAGGCGGAATTATCCTTGGGGAAGTAGGATTGAGAGGTCGAAACGCCCCACTTAAAGGTACCCGCATCCGGTTGCATTTCGCCCATCAAAATCTGGAACAATGCGGTAGGCGCCTGCTCATTTTCTCCCACAAAGGCAATTTTATCTCCCTTGGAAACAATAAAGGATACCTGGTCTAAAACCTTCACGCCGTCAATGGTCTTAGAAATACCCTTGACCTCCAGAATATCCTTACCGGCTTCCCGATCCATCTGGAAGCCAACAAAGGGATAACGGCGGGAAGATGCGGGAAGATCGTAAACTGTCAGCTTATCAATCAGCTTGCGGCGGCTGGTTGCCTGACGGGATTTGGATTTATTGGCGGAAAAGCGGCGAATGAAGTTTTCCAGATCGCGGATCTTTTCCTCGTTTTTCTTGTTCTGATCCCGCATCATCTTCTGCATCATCTGGCTGGACTCATACCAGAATTCATAGTTACCCACATAGAGCTTGATCTTGGTATAATCAATATCTACGATATGGGTGCAGACATTGTTCAGGAAGTGACGGTCATGGGATACAACAATCACAGTACCCGGGAAATCCGCCAAAAAATCTTCCAGCCAGTGAATGGACTGAAGATCCAAATGGTTGGTAGGCTCGTCCAGCAGGATAATATCCGGCTTGCCGAAAAGCGCCTGCGCCAGCAGGATCTTGACCTTGTCATTATCCTCGCAGTATTTCATCTGGGAATATATGATCTCATCTGCGTTTAGGCCCAGGCCCTGGAGCAGCTTGGCAGCGTCTGTTTCCGCCTCCCAGCCGTCCATTTCCGCGAACTCGGATTCCAGCTCAGCCGCACGGTTTCCGTCCGCCTCTGTGAAGGGGTCTTTCGCATAGAGCGCATCCTTTTCCTGTATGATCTCATACAAGCGGGCGTTGCCCTGGATGATGGTATCCAGCACGGTAAAATCATCATAAGCGAAGTGATTCTGCTTTAAAACTGACATCCGGGTATGCGGCTGGATTTCCACCGTGCCGGTGGACGGCTCTAATTCACCGGACAGAATGCGCAGAAAGGTGGACTTGCCTGCACCGTTGGCGCCGATAACGCCGTAGCAGTTGCCTTCGGTAAATTGTAAATTGACTTCGGAAAACAGATCTGTTCCGTCAAAATTTAAGCTTAAGTTGTTGACTGTAATCATAGGGCCTCCATTGTGGTTATATTTCATTTGGCTTTTATTCTACCATGCAGACTTTATCAGCCGCAAGACTCAAACCTGTAAATTCTCTGTGACTTTTCCCATTTTACTCCCTTAATCTTGGGTTTCTGTCTCCCCCAGCCAGCGGGGCAATTCCTGAGCCAATGCCTCATAAAGCTTGCGATGCCCTTCTGCATCCAGATGAACACCGTCCGCCCGGCCTGGACGGCAAACCTTGCCTGCGTCCAAAACCGGCAGGCCATAGGCCTGAGCTACCTCCTCCAAAGCCTTTGGCAGCTGGCGGGAGGTTTCCAGAGAACGGCGGTCAAACATAAAATCTGCCAGCAGGGCCTCTTCTTCCATAGGCGGCGGCAGGATCAAGGCTATGGGAATCTCCCGCTCCCGAATCAAACTGTGACTGCGCACCTGATGGATCAAAAGCTCCATTCCCCTGGCGATTTCCTGCGCGCATGCCCCAAAGCGTCGCTTACAATCATTGGTTCCCAGCATAAAAACCACCAGATCCAAAGGGGCATGGGTATACAGCGCCACCGGCAAATAGGCAAGGCCGTTGCAATGTGGCCGCAAATCGTCCTGAAAGACGGTAGTGCGGCTGTTAAGCCCTTCCTCCACAATGGCATAGCGGTCGGCAAAGTGCTGGGCCAACAGGCCGGTGTAACGAGTATCCTCGTCAAAACGAGTGCCATCTTTGCCGTTATAGCCCCAAGTGTTAGAATCTCCATAAAATAAAATGCGTTTTCTAGCCATTTATGATCCTTTCTCTTGTCCAATTTCCAGCAGCAGGCCCCACAGCAGCTTGACATAGGGAGGGATTTTGTAAATAGGTACATGCTCATCCAGGGAATGGGGATTTAAAATATCCGTGCCTGCACTGACAATCTGTAAATGAGGATTTTTCTGGTAAAGCACAGAGGTTTCCAGTCCAATATGGACAGCGGTAATGTGAAGGGGCCGACCGGTCTGGGCTTCATAAATGGCGCTGAGTTTTTCCGCCAAAGGATTTTCCGGGGCCATGGGCCAGCCCTTATAGCCCTTAACGGTAACAGTAAAGCCTGTCATAGCCGCCGCCCGCTTATGCTGTATGGCAATCATATCTTCCCGGGCGTCTACGGCGCAGCGAACCATTACCAAAACCTCCAGCCAGCCGTCCTGCCGCAGATCAATTCGTCCCAGATTAGAGGAAGCATCCACCAGCTCCGGAATCCGGGAATTGGTGGCAAACACGCCATTGTAAATCAGGATGCAAAGATCAATGACGCTGTCCCGGCATTCCTTCGTCCAAACCTGCGCTGGCATTTCTGTCTCTTCCAGACGGGCAAAACCACCGGGGTCGGAAACGCTGTATAAATCGGAAAGATTTTGGGTCAGATGGAATACCTCATGCTCCAGAGCCGTTACATCCTCCTCCTTTAAAACCAGCACGCTTTCGCAGCGGTAAGGAATGGCGTTATGAGAAATACCGCCCTCCAAAAGTGCCAGCTCATAGGGAAACTTTTCCCGCAGCTCCCCTAAGAAAATGCTCATCAGCTTAATGGCATTGGCCCGGTTTTTGTGGATGTCATAGCCGGAATGACCCCCGGCAAAGCCTTGGAGCCGCAGGCGATATGCTTTTTTCCCGGTAGCGTTGGTGAAGCGGATTTTTTTGGCATAGCTTTCCCGCCGGCCGCCGGCAGAGCTGACCACGGCATCTCCCAAATGGAAGCCGTCTGTATTCAGGAGATATTTGGCGCCAGCAAGCCATGTATCATCCAGCTTTTGAGCGCCGACCAGACCGATTTCCTCATCGCTGGTCAACAGCAGCCGCACCGCCCCATGGGAAAGCTCCTGCCGGCTCATCAGATACAGAGCTACAGCAACACCTAAACCGCAATCTGCCCCCAGAGAGGATCGGCCGTCAGAGCGCAGCGTATCTCCGTCCACCACCGCTAAAATACCGTCCCGATCCGGCTCATATCCGCTTCCCGCCTTGACTGCGCAAACCATATCTGTATGTCCCTGCAAAATAATCTCCGGCGCCTGCTCCATACCGGGCGATGGCGGAAAAAAAGCGGACAGGTTGTCAAAAGCGTCCCGTTTAATTTCTGCCGCTCCCAGCTCTGTCAGCCTTTTTTCCAGATAATCTGCAATCGGCCCACTGTTGCCGGATCTATGGGGATATTCACATAGCCCTAAAAATTCCCGCAAAACCCCGTCAATCATTCTTTCATTGGTTTCCGGTTTACACGTTCCATAATGATACATGTTCTTATCTCCTTATTGTGGATCTTCTTATTTTTCTTATTATATCATAAAATAAGCAGATCTTGACATAGATTTAACGACCCTGCGCCAAAAACCAAATACCAGGAATTTTCCTGCTCATTTTAAAAGAAAAGTGTTGACAAATCCAAATTTCTTATGCTATACTATTCAAGCATGATAATTCAATACGGAGAGGTATCGAAGTGGTCATAACGAGGCGGTCTTGAAAACCGTTTGTCC
>CAZSBD010000052.1:0-9563 GCA_964605215.1 uncultured Oscillospiraceae bacterium
CGACAAAGCGCTTGATTATAATAACAAATTCCTCCCAGTTTGTCAACAACTTCTTTTGATTTTTCCCAGCTTTCTGTTTTTCCGTATTTTTTCTTCCTATTATTACACTTTGTATTCAAACTCTCTGCTTTTCCTGCGTGAACCCTCAAAATGGTGTATAATAGAAGGAGCAAATCAGAAAGGACTTATGATTATGGATGTAGTTTCCCGCTTTCTTCGTTATATTTCTACAGATACCACTTCCCGTCCGGGCAGCACGGACTATCCCTCTACCCCAAGCCAGCGGACCTTTGGCCAGGCTTTGGTCAAGGAGCTGCGCGATCTGGACATTGCAGATGCCGGACAGGATGCCTTTGGTACCGTTTATGTCCACCTGCCCGCCACTTCCGGTTATGAGCAGGAGCCGGCCCTGGGTCTGATCTCTCATATGGATACCTCCCCGGACGCCCCTGGCGCCTTCATTTCTCCCCGTATTATCACATATACCGGCGGTGATATTCTTTTAAACCCGGAAAAACAAATTCTGATGCGAGCTGCCGACTTTCCCTCTCTTTCTTCCTATATCGGACAGGAACTGATCGTCACCGACGGCACTACCCTGTTAGGCGCAGATGACAAAGCCGGTGTGGCAGAGATTATCACTGCCCTGGCTTATCTGCAGGATCACCCGGAAATCCCTCACGGGCCTATTGCCGCCGCTTTCACCCCGGATGAGGAAATTGGCTGCGGCACAGATCATTTCGATCTGTCCCGCTTTGGCTGTGCCTTTGCTTATACCGTAGACGGCGGCCAGCTGGGGGAAATTGAATACGAAAATTTCAATGCGGCCAGTGCTGTTTTCCGGTTTCATGGCGTGCAGATCCATCCTGGTTCCGCCAAGGACAAAATGCGCAATGCCATATTGATGGCTCAGGAAGCCCTAAACCTGCTGCCCCCGGCAGAAACTCCGGCACATACAGAAGACTATGAAGGCTTTTATCACGTCCACACCATAGAAGGACGGGAAAACCAGGCCCATTTTGATCTTCTGGTCCGGGATCATGATCGGGAAAGCTTTGAAAAGCGGAAGGCCTTTCTGCAATCTATCGTGCAATTTTTGCAGGATAAATACGGTCCGGATACGGTAGAGCTGGATATGACGGATTCTTATTATAATATGAAGGATCAGATCCTGCCCCATCCCCAGCTGATTCAAAACGCCAAGGAAGCCATGAAGCAGTCCGGAGTCACCCCGCACATCGTCCCCATCCGAGGCGGCACGGACGGCGCCCGCTTATCCTATCTGGGTCTGCCCTGTCCCAACCTTTCCACCGGCGGCTTGAATTTCCACGGTATTTATGAATATATCCCTGTAGATTCCCTGAAAAAAATGACTGAGGTGCTGGTCAACCTCCTGCGGCGGGATCTATAAGGAAAAAAGGCCCCATCGCGGCCCTCTCTATTTCAGCCGCAAGTGACCGCCTTCCTGCCAGTAATCCCCTCTGGGGTCTGCCAGCAAAGTCTTTTTAATAAAATGCAAAGTGAACGTCTCTCCCTTTTCCGCCAGCATATGGAGAAGGTATTCCAGCAAAAACCGGGTGTCCGGATGCATAACATATTCATTCTTACCCTTTTCGTAATAGTTCAATGCATCGCCTGCCCGGTACTCATCCTTACGATAATTCTTGCAGGCGCTGACCCGGTCAATGAACATTTCCACCACATATCGTTTGGGCATTCTGGTACCGATCAGCCCTTCGCCGGGATGGATATAATCCATCCAATATTCAAAGTGGTGCTTATTGCGCCCCTTATGATGCAGCCAGCCCAGGGAATAGCCTTTGACTTCCTTTTCCCGGGCGTAAGGGCTACGGGTGCCCTGCCAATATTTCACGCTGGGCAGCAGCTCAGGCAGGCTGTATTTGGACAGGTCATGGGCCAGCCCCTGTCGGTACAGCCCCACCTGAAAGCACATTTTCAGCACCAGCCACTTGTGATGATTGATGGTTTTCAAATGCCCCTGCAGCCGTTTCAGCCAAGGCAGCTTTTCCGTCTCGCTCTGTCCCATTAGGCACGGATATCAAAGGCGCATCTTTTGGAAAGGTTTTCGTTGATCTTTCTAACATATTCCCGGCAGGTTTCCGGATCCTTGTTAAAGACCTCCGGCAGCTTGCGAATCATCTCGCCCAAATCCATTCCCTTCTTTTTCACAGTGGAAGCCAGCACCTGGCTGTCCCCCAAATAAGCGAACATAGAGAAAGGATCGTTTTCCTCTTCTTCCTCAAACCCGCTGTCGTTGTCTCCGTCACATTCCGTCTCAAACAGCAGATCCTCTACCAAAAACTTCATGGTCAAAGGGCTGGTATAAATGGAAAAATGAAGGCTTACATCGTCAATCACCGTTGCATAGCCCTTGAAATCCTCCATCGCATGGATGTGGGTATGCAGACCGTTGTTGTCCTTTTGAGAAACGCCGGTGACCTCTTCCATCAGGCTTTCCGCCTGCTCCACAATATCCTCCAGGGATGTGCCGTAAAGCAAATAAGATTCGTTGGCGATGCCATTGCTGTTGGATACCACATATAAGAAACAGTTTCGCATGATTTTCCCTCCATTTTGTGTATTTTAAAATTTTGTCCTGCTCTTATTATACGAAAAATCCCCCTTCTTTGCAATTCCTCCATGAAAAAACCGGAAGCTGGTGAGACTTCCGGTTTTTTCGTAAAAGGATAAAATAGGGGGGTTTTTTAGAGAAATTTATAAAAGGATTTCAGGAGGTTTTATTCCCTGCCTGCGAGTATTATAATACCCAAACTTTATGTCCTTTTTATTGCAGCTTTATGAAATAATTATGAACAATTCCTTTCAAATTTTAACAATTTGAAAACGACTTGTCCTTTGTGCCAATTTTACAAAGATTTTTGTCGATTTTCTAGCGAACTACCGAATCCTATCCAGGCAATACAAATGATCCACCGGCCCTTTTCCCCGGCCCAAATCCAGCCCGGCCTGCAAAGCGCCGGTGAGATAAGCCTTGGCCTGGCTCACCGCCTCCCGGCAGTTCAGGCCCTTGGCCAGACCGCATGCGATAGCGGAAGACAGGGTGCAGCCGGTGCCGTGGGTATTGGGATTTTCCACCCGCTTGCCGGTAAGCCAATCGCCTTGGCCGTCTGCCCACAAAAGGTCGTCTGCCGTTTCCGTCAGGTGTCCTCCCTTCACCAAAATAGCGCCGGGATATTGGCGCCCCAGCTGCGCCGCCGCCTGCTCCATCTCTTCCTTGGCGGAAATAGACATTCCGCACAGAGCCGCCGCTTCCGGCAGATTGGGGGTCATCACCGCGGCCAGAGGCAACAGCTCCTCCGTTAAGGCGGTCATGGCCGCCGGATCCATCAGCACACCGCCGCTGGTGGCCACCATCACCGGGTCCACCACAATATTTTTCGCCCCATAAGCTTTCAGCTTTTGGCTGATAACCCGGATCAGTTCCCCATCGGACACCATACCGATCTTCACTGCATCCGGAAAAATATCCTCAAAAATACAATCCAGCTGATCTGCCAAAAACGCCGGGGTGCTGTTTTGGATAGAACGCACCTCTACCGTGTTTTCCGCCACCAGGGCAGTGATGGCACTCATCCCGTACATCCTGTGGGCGGCAATGGTTTTCAAATCCGCCTGGATACCGGCGCCGCCGCTGCAGTCGCTGCCGGCTATGGTCAATACCTTTTTCATCGGGTCACCTCGTCTGCCAGCCGGCGCATTTCCGCCGCCGCCTGTCCAATATTTTTCTGCGCAAAAATTGCGGAGATCACCGCAAGGCCGTCAATGCCGCTGCCTGCCAGACGCCGGGCATTTTCCCGGCTGATCCCGCCAATCGCTGCCACCGGGATGGTCACTGCCCGGCAGATTTTTTGCAGCTCCTCAAAAGCCAGCGGCGTGGCGTCTATTTTGGTGGCAGAACCAAAAACCGCCCCCACACCAATGTAATCCGCGCCCTGCTCCTGCGCCTTGCGGGCCTCCTCCACGTTATGGGCGCTGGTACCAATCACCTTATCCGGCCCTAAAATCTCCCGAGCTTTTGGGATATCCATATCCCCCTGACCCACATGGACGCCATCCGCACCGCACCGGGCGGCAATCTCCACAGCGTCATTGATAATCAGCGGTACGCCTTTGGCCCGGCAAACAGGCAGCAAAGCCATCGCCTCCTCAAAAAAGGCTTCCGCCTCCAGCTGCTTCTCCCGCAGCTGAACACAAGTCACGCCATTTTCCAGGGCCTCTTCCACCTGCTCAATCAGAGAGCGGCCTCTCAGCCAGCTTCGGTCGGTCACTGCATAAAGCCGCAGTTTTTCCCGTGCAATGGTCATATTCTCGCTTCCTTTCGTAATTTATATGAAATATATTGCAATTCGTATAGATTTTCCCTGTCAATTTTTAGACAGCTCCCGCTTTCTCGTTGACAGCAGCAGCCTCGGCCTTTAAAATAAAGGCAAAGAAGGTGATTTCTATGTGTACATTTGTCATGGCGCAGCTGACATCCTCTACCGATGAATCCGAAAGCCTGCGCAAAGCCCGCCTGGCCGCTCAAAAGGCCAAGGAGGGATATGGTGATTTTCCCGGAATACTTTATGAGCTATTATCCCGCCCATACCTTCCCGGAAGTTATGGTCGCCGCCGCCCAGCCTCTGGACGGCCCCTTCGTCCGCTCGATGCAGGAGCTGGCCCGGGAAACCGGAATCTGGATTGTGTTCAGCATCAACGAAAGCTTTTCCCAGTCCCAGGTCTATAATACCACCATTCTCTTAAACAACCAAGGGGAAATCATCGCTCACTACCGCAAGACCCATCTTTACGATGCCTTCCGCTACAAGGAATCCGATCTGTTCGCCAAAGGCGAGCCTTTGTTCCAGCCGGTGGATACCCCCTTCGGCAAGCTGGGCCTGATGGTATGCTATGAAACCCGCTTTCCCGAGGTAGCCCGGTATCAGGCTCTTCATGGGGCGGAAATTCTGTTGGCTCCCTCCGGCTTTGTCCGGGGCGAGCGGAAGGTGACCCACTGGGAAACGCTGCTGCGTGCCCGGGCCATTGAAAACGGTATGTTCGTGGTAGCCACCAACCATATCAGCGACAAGGTTTTCCTGGGTCACAGCGCCGCCTTTGACCCCAATGGAGATATTTTAGCCATTGGCAGCGACGATCAGGAGCAGCTGATCCCGGTGACCATCGACCTTTCCCTGGTGCAGGCTGCCCGGGATACTTGCCCCTGCCTTGTAAACCGCCGTCCGGAGCTGTATTAGGGCCTGCCGCCAAAAAACAAGGAGTATACGTTTTCACGTGTACTCCTTTTGCAAAAATGCGTACTTTAGATCCAAACGTGCCGATTACAAAACCGGCACGTTTTTCTTATTTCTCAGAACAAAATTCTACCTTCTCTCCCGCCAGGATCAGGTTGGTGGTTCGCATTGCGCACATCTTGCCGCACATAGAGCAGGTGTGCCGGTCTGCCGGCGGCACGCTTTCAAAATACCGCCGCGCTTTTTCCGGGTCAATGGCGTATTGGAACATTTCTTCCCAGTCAATCTGCTGTCTGGCATGGCTCATCTTATCGTCAATGTCCCGGGCATGGGGTACGCCCTTGGCGATATCCGCTGCATGGGCTGCAATCTTGGAAGCTACGATCCCTTCCCGTACATCGTTTTCATCAGGCAGGCGAAGATGCTCTGCCGGGGTCACATAACACAGAAAATCCGCGCCGCTGGCTGCCGCGATGGCGCCGCCAATGGCGGAAGTGATATGATCATAACCGGGCGCAATATCGGTTACCAGAGGGCCAAGGACATAGAAGGGCGCGTTGTGGCAGAGCCGCTTTTGCAAAGCCATATTGGCAGCGATTTCGTTCATAGCCATATGGCCCGGACCTTCTACCATCACCTGTACGTCCTTTTCCCACGCCCGTCGGGTCAGATCTCCCAGCTCGATCAGCTCACTGATCTGGCCGGCATCGGTGGAATCATGAATCGAACCGGGACGCAGCGCGTCACCCAAACTGATGGTCACATCGTATTCCCGCAGAATATCCAGCACGTCATCGTAATATTCATAGAAGGGGTTTTCGTTGCCGGTCATTTCCATCCACGCAAAGAGGAGGGAACCGCCACGGGATACAATGTTGGTCATTCTGCCCTGGCGCTTAAAGGCTTCTACCGCCCGGCGGTTGATGCCGGCGTGGATCGTTTGGAAGTCTACACCCTCCTTGGCATGAGCCTCTACGACCTTGAGAAAATCCTGAGCGGTAATCTCCAGCAGATCCTTTTCCAGATAGCCGATGGCATCATACATGGGTACGGTACCGATCATGGCGGGAGACATGGCCACCAGCTCCTGGCGGAAAGTGTTGGTCTTGCCGTAGTTGCTCAGATCCATAATGGCCTCACAGCCAAAATCCAGTGCCATTTTCACCTTGCGCATTTCCAGCTCATAGTCCTTTTTATCGCCGGAAATCCCCAGATTTACATTGATCTTCGTCCGCAGGCCGCTGCCGATGCCCTCGGCAGACAGGGCGGTATGACGAACATTGGCCGGGATGACCACTTCACCCTTGGCCACTTTTTCCCGCAGGATCTCCAGATCCATAAATTCCTTTTTGGCAACGGTCTCCATCTCCGGGGTGACAATCCCTTTTTTTGCCGCCTCCATTTGTGTATGATACCCTCTCATGGCTGCTCCTTTCCGCCCATTGGCGATTTAAATTTCCATAAAAAAAGGCGCTTTCATCCGGGAATGAAAGCGCTTTGATTTCTGTTTTTTCGCTCCCTACCACGGTATTAACCGACAGGTTCAAAGGGTCAGGCAAAGCCTTCTCAACCGAAAAACCGGTACCCCTGCAAACTTTTATGATTTCATTATAGCAGATCCAGTGCATAAAGTCAACCGATCCTTATGCATCGGAAAGATCCTCAGACTGCTTTTCCGAATGGACTTCCGGAGCCTCTTGGGAAATGGTGATATACTGCATCCCGTAGCTGGAATTCAGGGTGACCCAGCTGTCTCCCAGCGGATAAACACTCTGGCTGATCTCATTCACATCATCCTGATCCTCCTGTACCGGCCGGCCCAGGCAGCTGCTCATCAGGTCCTGCCAAACCTCATATTCCTCGCCGCCCAGGTACAGATAGGAGGAGACCACCTGACCATTCTGCAGCGCCACCGTATCCGTCAGCTGATAATCAAACAAGGAGATGGTATAATCCCGGGACTGGATCTCCCCTGTCCCGCTTTGCTGGATATTTTCCCCGGCGCCGCCCATCTCCGTCTGCAGCCGGGTGTCACTTTTGCCGATCAAGCCGGCCAGCGTTTCCAGGGTCTGGCGGTCCGGATTCTGCTCTTGGCTGTCCGCCTCCGTCAGCTCCTGCTGCTTCTCCTGAATTTTCTCCGCGATCTTGTCCATAACCTGATTTTTCACCTGTTGTCCCAAGCCTTCGCTGCCGCTGCTAAAATTCTCTTGTGAATTTTTTCCGCATCCGGCAAGGCTCATCAGGCACAGAGCCAGGCACAAAAATCCTGCCAGTTTTTTCTTTCCGTTCATAGCGTAACCTCATGTTGCTTCGTAGTTTTCCACGGTTATTTTTTTCTTCTTAATGAGTTTTATTATACGCTATCTTGTCTCATGCCGCAACCATTTTTAACTGTGCCTATAATTTTAAACAAATTTGGCACTTTATTTATGTACAGTTTTCTTTTGCAAACGGAAAAATCGTGGCCGTCAGGAAAACCAGCTGGCCACCGCTTTTCATCCCGAGCTGCTTTCCGGCTTGTCTGTCCATCGTTATTTCCTGGAGATGGTACAGCATGGTAAATAAAACTACAGCACACATTACTGCAAAACAGAGCAGACTCCCAAGCTTTTGGAAAAAAACGATTTTTTTCTTGCGAACTGACGTGGAAACGGCTACACTATTAATATATTCTTTGTTTGCCGAAAAACTACGGTTTTTTTAACGGCCTCACCATATGGATCAACCAGAAAGGGTTTTCCCAATGAATCAGAAAAAAATCGCGGTCATCAGCGACATTTCCGGCTTCGGGCGCTGCTCTGTTACCGTTTCTTTGCCTATTATCTCCGCCTTCGGCATTCAGTGCTGTCCCCTGCCCACAGCAATTTTATCCAACCATTCCGGCTATCCGGATTTTTTCTTTGACGATTACACAGACCGGATGGAAATTTATATGGATATGTGGAGCAAGCTGGGGCTGGCCTTTGACGGCATCCTCACCGGCTTTTTAGGCTCCCGCAAGCAGATTGACATTGTGCTGGAATTCATCCGCCGCTTTAAGGGGCCGGAAACCATGCTCATTGTGGATCCGGTTATGGGAGACAACGGCCGCCTCTATTCCACCTATACCCAGGAGCTGGCCCGGGACATGACCCGGCTTTGCACCCAGGCGGATATCATTATGCCCAATCTGACTGAGGCATGCGTGCTGGCGGACATGCCCTACCGTGAAAACTTCCGGGGCAAGGATTACGCCGCCCTTTGCGACAGGCTTCAGGCCCTGGGGCCGAAAAATATCGTCCTCACCGGCCTTTTGACCCCTTCCACCATCGGCAACTATATCCGGGAGCCAGGCCAGGCGGATCACATTCTGCGCCGGGGGCTTTCCGGCAAACCCCGGGCAGGCACCGGGGATGTATTTGCCTCTGTGGTAGCGGCGGACCAGGTCAAAGGCAGCCCCTTCTCCGCCTCTGTGGCCAAGGCGGCGGATTTTGTCCGCGCCACCATCCGCCGTTCGGAGGAACGGAACATTCCGCCGGAAGACGGGGTTTGTTTTGAAGAATTTCTTACCAAGCTGCGATAATCGGAAAGGAGATTTTTATGGATACCTTACTTTATACCATCGGCAGCAACCTGTATCTGAACACCACCAACCGATGTCCCTGCGCCTGTACCTTCTGCGTGCGCAACGAGACGGATTCTCTGGGAGATGCCGGCAGCCTGTGGCTGCGGGACGGGGAACATCCGGTAGAGGAATACATCCAGCAGTTTGAGGCCCGGACTATGAACCGCTACCAGGAAATTATTTTCTGCGGCTACGGTGAGCCAACAGAACGGCTGGAGGATATCTGCGCCATCGCGGATTACCTCAAGGCCCATTACTCTGTTCCTGTGCGGCTGAACACCAACGGCCTGTCTGACCTGATTTATGGCCGGGACACCACCCCGGATCTGGAAGGCCGGTTTGACGCGGTTTCCGTCAGCTTAAATGCCCCGGATGCCCAGCGTTATCTGGAGATCACCAACAGCCGCTTTGGCATTGGCTCTTTTGACGCGATGCTGAGGTTTGCCCAAAACGCCAAAAAATATGTGCCCCATGTGCAGATGAGCATTGTGGATGTCCTCTCCCCGGAGGATACCAAACGCTGCCAGGACATCTGTGACAAAATCGGCGTGCCCCTGCGCATCCGGCTGTACGCGTAAATTCTATATCTCATCTGTAAAAGAGCCGCCCCTTGGGCGGCTCAGCTTGTCGGCAAAGTTTTTTGCGCGAAGCGCTCATTGAGATATCCAAAAAAGTTGCGGCGTGTA
>CAZSBD010000053.1:0-9513 GCA_964605215.1 uncultured Oscillospiraceae bacterium
TTCAAAATTGAGGATCTAAAATAAAAAATCCCACCCAGTGTTGGCGCACCGAATGGGATTTGGGGTACTGAAAATCTTCCACAATCATCAGTACCCCTATTTTATCATACTTTTTCATGATAGGAAAGGGGTTATTTTTATGAAATTAATCGGTAAACGTATTGCATTATACGCCCGCGTCTCAACAGAAGAGCAGGCCAAGCACGGAGAATCCATTGACGATCAAATTTTTGCTCTAAAGCAATGGGCAGAAGATCATCAATGTATTGTTGTTGACCAATTTGTGGACGCTGGATTTTCCGCTCATAAATCCTATCGATCACGCCCGGCACTCAGGGCATTGCTGGATCAGCTGAATCAGATTGATATCGTTGTCTTTACCAAGCTGGATCGTTGGACAAGACGCAATGGGGATTATTATAAGATTCAAGAGAAGTTGGATGGTCACAAGGTCAGCTGGATCGCCATCTTGGAGGACTACGAAACCGAGACCTCTGATGGTCGCTTTAAGGTTGGCATTATGTTATCTGTCAACCAGCACGAGGCAGAGCGTACATCAGACCGTATCAAATTTACATTTGCTCAAAAGCGGCAGCGCGGTGAGATCTGCTCTGGCAATATGCCAAAAGGGTACAAGCTGGTCGGCAAAAAGCCCATCAAAGACGAAGCCACACAAGCAGGCATAGATGCGTTTTGGCGGTCTTACTGTGCGGGGGTTGGTCTGATGTCCTGCATAGACGCTGCGGCCACTCACGGCGTAAAAATTCCACTTTCTACGGCATCCTTTATGCTCCGCAATGCTAACAGCTATGCAGGCATCATACAGGGCGTCAAAACAGATCCGTATATATCGGAAGCAGAGCGAGATATGGTTTTGTCAACACGCAAAAGAAAGCCCAGGAAAACAGACGCCATATATTTGTTCAGCGGCATTGTATTTTGCGGAGATTGCGGCAGTCGGATGGGTTCTCATCGCCAATCCTCCACCATCAAAAAATCATACTACTATAACTGCAGCAAGCATTATGCCCGAGGGGCGTGTTCTTGTGCTGTAAATATGACCGAATCCAAGATTGAAAGTTATCTATTGGAGCATATCACAGGGGCTATGGATACTTTGGCTCTTGATTCAGAGATGACAAAATCCAACGAAGAGGTTGTAGACATCCAAAAGATTCAAGCTCGGATCAAGTCCCTACAGACCAGATGGGACCGGGGATGGCAGGCCTATCTTGCTGGGGTTGTAAGTTTGGAGGAATTCCAGGCAGAACGCACTGTCATTGACAAAGAAATCTCATTTTTAAACGATAAACGAAAAATCAGGCATAAAAAAACACCGGAAGAAATCAGATCGATTCTGCCGGAGAATTGGGATACCACATATAAAGATTTGTCAGACATAGGGAAGAGAGAGTTTTGGTTTAAAATTTTGGAGAAAATCATAATAAATCCTGATCGTAGCATTCATTTTGTGCTACGAATATAATGTACACTTTTTATTACTTAATTTACAGTATCCATCTGGATCCTGGATAAAATAAATACCCATTTCCGGATTTTCAAAACAAATGCATCCCATCTTTTCGTGGCGGGCGTGAGCTGTCTCAAAATCTTCCACAGCAAAAGCCAAGTGAAATTCACAATCTCCCAGATTATAAGGACGGTCATAGGCCTTCATCCAAGTCAGCTCTAATTCAAAATCCGTTTCCTCATTGCCTACATAAACAATCAAAAAGGAGCCGTCTTTGGACTCAATCCGCCGCTTTTCTGTCAAATCCAAGGCTTCTTCATAAAAAGCCAGAGAACGATCCATATCAAATACATTATAATTTTCGTGAATCATTTTAAATTTCATAGCATTCTCCCTTTTTCGTAATGGTCATAATTTTTTCTTGATAGGTCTTGGCGCAAGCTTCCCTCTTCAACTTGGGAATGATATCATATTGTTCCCAAAAGTGCATAGGAAAGATCACTTTCATCTCTACATGCATGACATAATAATCCAAACCCAAAGCGTAGTTTTTTTCCTGTCTGGGATCCAGTGGAAGAAAGGCTACATCAATTTTTATATTCTTCAGCTTCTCTACCTCTGCCTGAAAACGCTGGGTCATAGCCTGGTTATCTGCCTCCGGCTCTCCTTCCCAATACCACCAGTGAAGATCACCGGCATGGTAAAAGGTCTGTCCCTGATTCTCAAATAAATAGGCGACACCCAGATCTGTGGAGCGCAAAGTGCAAATTTGAACAGGATTTTCCTCCCCGCCAATCACCAGCCGGGTATCCGGCGCCATTCGGTGAATACGGCTGGGATGAACTGCCCGTTCCTCCCGGATAACTGGCACCTCATCCGCCAATATATATTGCGTTCCAGCATATTTTTCTCCATAAGAAAAGATTTTCGGATGAAAGTGATCCCCATGGCTATGGCTGACCAGTATAATCAAATCCTTTCCTGCCGGACAAGGGGGCAGTTCCCCGCCGCTGTAATCCATCAGAAAACATGTTTTTGCATTTTCCAACCAAAATCCACTGTGGTGCAAATAACGAACAGTGACATGCTGACTCTGCTCCATACCGCTTCCTCCTTTCTTTTAGTTTACCAGATCCTGCTTATCTCTGCAATTTCTTTTACAAATTATAGCCTGAATCTATTTTGCCCAAAAGGCCATCTGCCTTTTTATATGAAACGAATGATCTCCCTCTTCCATCACTGTTAGCCTTCATTCAAACTGTTCAGCAAAATCTGTTATCGTCAAACTTTTGGAATGGTTCCCGTCACTTTCAGTTGATTTTCTGTCAAATCTGATAACTTCCCTTCTTGTATTTTTACTATAACTAACCCAGAAAAATTTGACAACAATTTCTCTCTTTGCTATAATACATTTAACATATTAACATACTATGTTTATTAGTTTTGGAGGTTTTCATGGAGGCAGTTGTTTTTCTTCTCTTTTGTGCTGCTGTTATAGGCTGTGTGATTGCAGATTTTTCTATTGTATACGCTTTGCTATTTGGCTTCGTCCTGTTCTGTCTGTATGGCAAGTGGCAGCAACATACCTGGGGACAACTGCTTACGATGGCCAGTTCTGGTATCAAAACCGTGAAAAACATCCTCCTCACCTTTGTTCTTATTGGCATGCTGACAGTCCTCTGGCGGGCCTGCGGTACCATTCCCCTAATTGTGTCCTGTGCTGCAAGCGTGATCTATCCCCCATTATTTCTGCTGATGGTATTTCTTTTGAACTGCGGCATCTCTGTTTTGACTGGCACCGCTTTGGGAACTGCTGCTACTATGGGGATGATCTGTATCACTATATCCAACACGATGGGCAGTTCCCTCCTCCTGACAGGCGGAGCAGCGCTGGCTGGCTCTTACTTTGGGGATCGCTGCTCACCGGTCTCCACCAGCGCCCTGCTGATCAGTGAATTAACCGGAACTAATCTATTTAAAAATATTAAAAGCATGTATCGAACTGCTTGGCTCCCCTTTGTCCTGGCCTGCATTATTTATGCAGTTTTAGGTGCCTTTTCTTCTCATCGCGCAGTTTCCTCTCAAATCCCGGATCTATTCCGCCAAAGCTTTCATCTGCACTGGCTGGTTCTGCTGCCCGCAGCTGCAGTTTTGCTACTATCCTTTTTTCGAGTATCTGTAAAAAAAACCATGCTGGTCAGCATTGTTCTGGCTTTCTGCCTGTGTTTAACTGTACAAAAGCTTCCCTTTTCCCAAATACTTCCTGCTATATTTTGGGGTTATCAACACAAGGATCCTCAGTTGAGTTCTATGCTGGCAGGAGGCGGCATCTATTCTATGCTGCGGATCGGATTGATCGTGCTGATCTCTTCCTCTTATACCGGTCTTTTTGATGGAACCGGACTGTTGAAGCCCATAAAGGCTTTGGTGAAAAAAGCCAGCCGGCGCATCACACCCTTTGGCGCAGTTTTCGGTTGTGCTATTCTTACCTCTGTCATTGCCTGCAACCAGGCTCTGGCCATTATGATGACTCATCAGTTTTGTGCTGAAGAAGAATCTGCTTGCAAACTAGCCATAGATCTGGAGAACACAGCGGTGGTAATTCCTCCGTTGATTCCTTGGTCCGTTGCCTGTGCAGTCCCTATCTCTGTTATGGGTGTTTCCGCCAACTGTATCCCGGCGGCTTGTTTTTTATATTTACTGCCACTTTGTCAGATGCTTTTTCATTTGCTCCGGCAAAAAGCCCTCCTTTCTTTTCAAGCTTGATAAGGCCTCAAAACAAAAGCTCTGGTTGGTTAAATCCAATCAGAGCTTAATTAATATCAAATCATAGAAAAGAAGAGAAACCGAAACATTTTAACCGTGGAGAGACTGGATAGAATTCCCCTTATCCTTTTGTCCCACTTTCATTTGCAGACGCAGGCGGTCCGCAATCATAGAAATAAACTCGCTGTTAGTGGGCTTTCCTTTGACACCGGAAACCGTATAGCCAAAGAAATTTTGCAATGTCTCCACATCGCCTCTGTCCCACGCCACCTCAATGGCATGGCGAATGGCGCGCTCTACCCGAGAGGACGTAGTCTTGTAGCGCTTCGCCACAGTAGGATACAAGATTTTCGTAATGGCGTTGATGGCTTCCATATCTTTGACGGTCATCATAATAGCTTCCCGCAGATACTGATAGCCTTTGATATGGGCAGGAACGCCAATCTCGTGGATGATATTTGTCACCCGCAATTCAATCTCCAAGTCCTCATCCATCGCTTGATTGGGCTGATTTTGCAGAAAACCGGGCTTGGTTGCTTGTTGGATCCGTTCTGCTAAACTGTTCATATCCACCGGCTTGCGCAGGAAATAGTTGACGCCTAAAGCTGCGCATTCCGCTGTTGTCTCATCGGAACAAAAGGCTGAAACAATAAAGAACACCGGACGAACGTCGGCAATGCTTTCCTCTGCTCTGCGGATAACGCTCAAGCCATCCAGACCCGGTAGCAGCAGATCCATAACAATGACATCCGGCTTCCTATTTTCAATGGCTTCCAGTGCTTTTATACCGTCATCAGCAGTTTCTAAAATTTCTACATTTTCCTGTTTTGCCAAGATATCCTGCAACAAAATGCAAAAATCTTTATCGCTGTCCGCAATCAGAACTTTTATTCTATGATTCATAAGTATCTTCCCCGCTTTCCTATTGATAGTTATTCTTCTGTCACATTTGACAACAATAATTTACCACAAAACACCAAACGGCGCAAGTAAATTTACCATTTTTTTCTATTTATTATCGGAGAAAAAAGTGAAATTCTTTCTTTTCTATATTTTTTTCGATATGATCGGGTTTTCTTTGACATATTTCGGCAAACAATGCTTTCTTATCAAATATTTTTTATTAGAAAGAGATTCCTTCTAAAAACTGCCGGAAAGCGGTTGGCAGCGCATAGGTTTGCTGCCGGTTATTTTCACTGGCCCAGACGAAATCGCCTCCTTCCCCTTCACAGGGAATCAGATAGGCCCTCATATGCCAATGAATATGAGTGAAGATATGCTCCTTTTCCAGCACCTGAAACGGGCCGGGTAAAGGCTTTATTCCTTGAGTCTGCGCCCAATCGATTGCCTCTTGAGGGCTTAAAAAGCCGGTCACATTGGGAAACTGCCAAAGGCCTGCTAAAAGTCCTTTTTTCGGCCGCCGCTCCAAAGCTAAGTGTTCTCCGCATTGGAGAAGAAATACAGTGCGGTTTTCATGCCGCCGGGCTTTTTTCTCATCCCGCACCGGAAGAAAGGCCCAACTCTGCCGTCTATTTGCCAGACAATCTGATTTCAAGGGACAAAGGTCACATTTAGGCTTGCCATTGGGAATGCAGACCACCTCTCCCAATTCCATCAGACTCTGCGTAAAGAGGCTGCATTTCCCTGCCGGATAAACATATCGCAGTGCCTCAAAGACCCGTTTCTTTTTTGCAGGCCGGTCTATGCTTTCATAATCTTCTGTCAAGCGGGAAATCACCCGCAGTACGTTGCCGTCAACTGCTGGCATTGGCTGTTCAAAACATATGGAAGCGATGGCGCCTGCCGTATAGCTACCGATCCCCGGCAGGGCCAAAAGTCCTTCGTAGGTTTTGGGAAATTCACCGCCATAAGTGTCCACAATCTCCCGGGCCGCTTTCTGCAGATTCCTGGCTCGGTTATAATAACCCAGCCCTTCCCACAACTTGAGCAGCACTTCCTCTTCTCCTGCCGCCAAAGCCTGCACCGTGGGAAAGGTCTGCAAAAACCTCTCATAATATCCCATCACCGCTTCGATTCGGGTCTGCTGAAGCATAATCTCAGAAATCCATACATGATAAGGATCTTTGTCTTTTCGCCACGGCAACATTCGATGACTTTGTACAAACCATTCTGGCAGAACATCAGCCGCCTTGCCGTAAATATCCTGTCGTTCTTTTAGAATCCGTGTCATACAGTCTAGTATTTTGTGATATACCGGCAGCATATGCGCTTCTCTGCATTGCTCATCAATCTGAGAAACCGGAATCCAGCGAACTTCTTGATTTTCATCCGGCTTGACAGCCAGCGCCTGCTTTATCGGAGCGATAAGACCGAAGGCTACGGAATAATGCCAATGAGCCGAAATTGCCTTTTCTCTTTTCATATGAGACGGAACTGGCAAAAGATCCAAAGATAAGATCTGACTGCTGACCGGCCAGACCTGACAGATGCCAGTCTCTTCCCTGGCTTCCCGAATGGCCACATCCAGCAAATCTCCCTGACCATCTGCATGACCGCCAGTCCAGCAAAGAGCCTGATAAATATTGTGATAAACCATCAAGGCCTGCTCTCCCTGAGGATCCAAAATAAGAGACGATGCTGTCAAGTGGATATCCAGGGTGCGATCCAACAGCTGTTCTCCATAGAGCTCGATATCCTGTAAAAGCTGCCTCTTTACCTGATCTTCCTTCTCATCTGCCGGCTGAAAGCATGCCAGCAATGTCTGTAGCTTTTTCATCTTTTAACAGCAGCTGCTGCCGCAGCTTCCTCCAACTCCAAGATGCGCACATCTGCCATGGCCGCCGCAGCCTGCTTGATTCTGGAGTGCCAGTTCTCCCTTTAAAAGAGCCTGGATTTGGATATCTGCTTCTCCCGCAACGCCGGGGAACAAAGAAATCCCTTGTTCCATCAATTTCATTCTGGCACCGTCGCCAATACTGCCGCAGACGATCATCTGTACTCCCTGGTTTTTTAGAAAATCTCCCAAGGCGCTGTGGCCAGATCCTACAACATCCACAATCCGGCTTGATACGATACGATCCCCCTGGGTCTCATAAATTTTAAACTGCCGGGTCTTTCCAAAATGGGGAAATATCTTTCCCTCTTCATAAGCTGCCGCAATTCTCATTGAAAACCTCCTTTCACAAACAAATGGACGCAGCACCACAGCTGCATCCATTCTTCTGTCTCACTACAATTTCTGATTTTACTGTCTTTTATTCCGCTTCTTTTGGGCCGCCTTTTGCTGCTGTTCCAAAAGAACTGCCCGCTTTTCCGGATTTACAGCAGGGCCGTTGCCCCTTTCATAAATAACAAACTCAATATTTTCCGTATCGTAACCCATATGATTCCATTCGTTAATTGCCTGTAAAAAGGCTTCGAAATATTTGGTCTGGGGAAATTTCCCATACAAATCCTCACCCAGGCTGATGGTCACATGGCCATGCTTATCCGAAGACAAAGCCGCATTATCCTGCATAAATAAATTCAACAAGGAAAAACCGCTGATATCCCGATCCATAAAGTATTTACGGGCAGATTCTTCCACCTGAGATATGGGAAAATGAAGATAAGGCTTCTTTTCCAAAAAGGAAATGATCTTATCCACATGCTTTTTTGTCTCTGAATGGATAAACAAATAACGGTAGGAAACGTAAGCACCCGGTGCAATATCCAGCCGGGAAATGGAATAAGTCTGATTTTTGTAAACGATGGCGTCCTCCGGTACGGAAAATGCCTCATACACGGTAAAGGCAGTAATCAAAGCGCCAATGGAATATTTATTGTTGACGATTATATCCTGCGAACTGTAAATCGCTGCATGAAAGCCTCGATGGATTAAATTCAGCTTAGCGATAAAAGCATTATCCGTCTCCTTATGCAGCTGTTGGATCTCCTTGGATACCTTAAAATACTGATTTTGCAGCAACCTTTTGGGGACAGAGCTTTCCCCTACCTTATAAACATTTGAAAACAGATACATCACGCCGTCCTGCAAAAAGCCCTCTTCCCGCTTGAGACGGATCTTTTCATTCATGGCACAAATCAGCTTGCCAGGCTGATAAGCCACCGGCGGATCTCCCGGCTGAGGTTTCATCAGATATTCAATCATGATTTCACAAAAAGGGAATAAAACGCTCTGAATCTCCCAATCATCTGCCTGAGAATAGGCAATGTATTTTTTGCAGTAGCTTTGCCAATCAATAGCCTGAAACAGTGCGTCCATAATCGCTTTGATAATCGTACTTTTTTTAAGTCCGCCTTCTGTCCGGTTTTTTTCTAACAGAATCTTTCTGTTTTCTACCATTGCCCGATCAAAAGCCTGGCCGATCTTACCGGAAATCGCAAAATCCTCTTTGGTGAATACATGAAATTCATCGAACATAAACCATGTCTCCTTTGGTTTTAGATTCTTTTTTACTTACCTATCTTAACACATTTTGGAGCAGATGAAAATGCATATTCCGGGAAATCTCCCGATTTTAATCGAATTCCCCGCTTTTTAAATAACGAGATATGCACTTAGAAGATTCTTCTGTCATTAAAGTTTGTTCATAATCAAAACATCATTTTCCTCCAGCACTGTCTGACCGCTGGGAATAACTACTTTATCCGCCCGTTTAATGAGGATCACCAGCTGATTCGACCCCAATTTCAGTTCAGACAAGGTCTTGCCCAGAGCCTTATGGTCCTTTTCAATGGTAATCTCTGTTAGGGAGCCAAAGGATTCTCCCTCCAGTGCCGGGCCGCTGATGACAACCACATCTCCCGGCAAAAATACCGTATCCCCCTTAGGCACGATCTGCTGCTTTTCCCGATTGATCAGCGCAATCAAAGTATCCGGCAGCAGAGAAAGTTCCTTGATCTGCTTATTGGCCCAAGGATGATTTTCCGTAATACACGACTTGATAAACTGGACAGGAACCTCTTCTGAATAATCGCTGAAGGTTTTCATAACGTCACTGTTATCATCTATCATATCCAGTTTTTTTGCCACCAAAGGAATGAGTGAACCTTGAATGGCAATGGAAAACAGAACAATACAAAAAACGATATTGAATACGTCTGTTTTCGCGTAAAAGGGGCTAACCGCTACCATAATGGAGAATACAATGGACGCCGCACCTCGCAGCCCCGCCCAGGAAACCAACAGCTGCTGATGAAACGGACACTTAAAAGGAGTTAAAATAACAAAAACCGCCAAGGGGCGAGCCACAAAGGTCAACACCACCGCAATGGCAACGGCGGGCAGAATCATCTGCGGCAACTGGGAGGGG
>CAZSBD010000054.1:0-9350 GCA_964605215.1 uncultured Oscillospiraceae bacterium
ACGCGGGTCATCCTCAGGGATGCCTGCCTCAACCTTACCTACCAGGTCGGCGCCTACGTCGGCAGCCTTCGTATAAATACCGCCGCCCACACGGGCAAACAGCGCCATAGAAGAAGCACCCATACCAAATGTCAGCATTGCGCTTGTGATCTCCTCAACAGGCAGACCGAAAGCGAAGCGGAGCAGGATGTACCATACAGAGATGAATACCAGACCCAGACCAACTACGGTGAAGCCCATAACGGAACCAGCAGAAAACGCAATCCGCAGACCCTTGTTCAGCCCCTCCTGACATGCGTTGGCAGTTCTTGCGTTGGCTCTTGTGGCAATGTTCATACCAACAAAGCCGGACAGGCCAGAGAAGAAACCACCGGTTACAAACGCAAAGGGCACAAACCATGTCAACATCCCTGCAGCAGCCATTACACAAAGAATGACAAACATACAAGCAAAGAAGATGACCAGAATCTTATACTGTCTCTTCAGGTATGCCATTGCGCCTGCGCGAATGGATGCAGAAATTTTCTTCATCCGATCGTTGCCTTCCGAAAACTTCAAGACCTTGTTGGCATTGAAGACAGCGAAAAGCAGCGCTACGATCGCGCATACTAGTGTGAATAACACTAATTTGCTATCCATACAAAACCCTCCTATTTATTTTTTACATCGTTAGTCATTATAAAATAAAACCTCTTCTTTGTCAATAAATCCAATTCGGTTATATAAAATTTTTTTACTATTAATGCACAAAAAAACCGGGGTTTTCTGGGTTTCAAAGAATTTTTATGACTTTTTTTTCGGCAAATTCCTTTGTTTTATAAAAGGCTTGTTATGTTTTCTATATATGCCCATTTATACCGCATTCTACCTTCCCTTTTCCTGATTCCGCAAAATAAATTTCCAGCTTTTTTATTTTCTTGTTTTTTCTGTAAATCCCCCTCCAAAAAGAAAAGAGACGGCAGCCGCCATCTCTTTTTTCTCTGTATGAACATGGCTTTTTAAAGCCCTAGAATCTGCCGCCACTCCGGCTCCCGAAAGCCGGGGAATACACGATTTTCCGTCACAAGGAGCGGCCGTTTCACCAGCATCCCATCGGATGCCAGCAGGGCGATCTGCTCTTCTTCGCTCATATCCGGCAGCTTGTCCTTCAGGCCCAGGCTCCTGTAAACCTGACCGCTGGTATTAAAAAACTTCTGGATTGGCAAGCCGCTGCGGCCGATCCAATCCCGCAGCTCCTCTATTGTAGGCGGCTGCTCCTTGATGGGCCGCTCTTCATAAGCGATCCCCTCCTGGGCCAGCCATTTTTTTGCCTTTTGACATGTGGTGCATTTGGCGTAACATAATAACAGCATAAGCTTCACCTATTCAACCACGGTGTAGTGCAGCACTTCGCTGTCTGTACGCATCTGCCCCAGCTGAGGCACGATGGTGCGGAATGCCTGAGAATTGTTGTGGCTGTCAATGGCCGCCTGATCCCGCCAGCATTCAATCATCGTCAGCACGCAGGAATCTTCCGCTGCCTGATATAAATCATAAGCCACATTGCCCGTTTCCGCCTTGGAAGCGGCAACCAGCTCCTTGGCCAATTTTATGTAAGCCTCCAGACACTCTGGCTTGACCTGACTTTTCGCAACAATGGTAATCATAAACTTCCTCCTTTTAATAACCGGTGGTACCGTCCAGCAGCTCGTCATACTGAACCCACTCTTCCACATCAATAATCTGATAGGTATCATGATCCCGGCGGATCACCACCTGACTGATGCCGGCGTTGATGATAAGACGCTTGCACATGGTGCAGGAGTTGGCGTCTGTCATGATCTCTCCCGTCTTCATATCCCGGCCTACTAAATATAGGGTGGAGCCAAGCATTTCCTCCCGGGAGGCAGAAATGATGGCGTTGGCCTCCGCATGAACGCTTCGGCAAAATTCATATCGCTCCCCTCTGGGAATCTGCATCTGCTCCCGCAGGCAGATGCCCCGGTCAATGCAGTTGGCCCGGCCCCGAGGCGCGCCGGTATAGCCGGTGGAAATGATCACATCATTTTTTACGATCACAGCGCCAAAGTTTCGCCGCAGGCATGTGCCCCGCTCCAGAGCTACCTCCGCCATATCCAAATAATAGTTTTGTTTATCTCGTCTTTTCATAGCTCCTCCTCAAGCCTTCCCTGTTCCATCCGGATTCGCCGGCCTGCCCGCCGAGCCACCTCTCTATCATGGGTGATGAGGACAATGGTTCGCCCTTCCCGAGCCAGGCTATCCAAAATCTGCAAAACCCCTTGGGCAGAGGCCGGATCCAGATTGCCTGTAGGCTCATCTGCCAAAATCACTGGCGGCCTGCCTGCTACAGCCCGGGCGATAGCGGTGCGCTGCTGCTGCCCGCCGGACATTTCCGAAGGATAATTGCCCATCCGATGGCCTAAGCCTACCCGTTCCAAGGCCTGACGGGCGATCTCCTCCCGTTCCTGCCGGGGTACTCCCCGAAAAACCAGGGGCAAGACCACATTTTCCAAAGCGGTCATCCGCTCTACCAGCTGAAAGTTTTGAAAAATAAAGCCGATCTCCCGGTTACGCAGCTGAGCCAACTGATCCCCAGTCAGGTCCCGGGTATCCTGACCGTCAATGCGGCACACGCCCCGGGTGGGCACGTCCAAACAGCCCAACAGATTCATCAGCGTGGTCTTGCCCGAACCGGACGCCCCTACCACTGCCAAATACTCTCCCTGCTTCACAACCAAATTCACATCATTTAACGCACAAACATGACCTTTGTTATATATTTTATACACATTCTCCAATTTAAGCAAGTCCTGTCCGCCTCCTTTTTGCCTTTCCCTTTCATTTTTTCCCCTTCTCCGTCATTTAACCAGAATTTTGCCTTTTCCCATAGGATTTGTTAGACGGCTTTTCTATTGCGGCTGGAAAAGGCACATGATATAATAAATACAGCGCAAGGACTGCCGTAAGATTTCGTTAGAAATTTCCAGAGCAAGGAAAAAATCACGGCATCCACCTTGAACATGATGAAATCAGGTATGCTATCATAGAATGAAAATACAAAAGCCGAAATTTCCTTCGGCTATCAGGAAGGACGAAAGCTATGCTTACACTAGACCGGATCTATCAGGCATCCTACGTTCTGAAAAACGTAATCCGCCCTACGGATCTGATTCTGGCGCCCCAGATCAATCGGGACAGCCAGATCTACTTAAAAACAGAAAACCTACAGGTGACCGGCTCCTTTAAGGTGCGGGGCGCTTATTTCAAAATGTCTCAGCTGAGCGAAGAGGAAAAGAAACGTGGCGTTATTGCCTGCTCCGCCGGTAACCATGCCCAGGGCGTGGCTTTGGCTGCCGCCAAGAACGGTATCCCCTCCATCATCTGCCTGCCCGATGGCGCGCCCATCTCCAAGGTGGAAGCCACCAAAAGCTACGGCGCGGAGGTCTGCCTGGTTCCCGGTGTTTACGATGACGCTTACAACCGGGCTTTGGATCTGAAAGAGGAAAAAGGCTATACCTTTATCCATCCCTTTGACGATGAAGATGTGATCGCCGGCCAAGGCACCATTGGCCTGGAGCTTTTGGATCAGCTGCCCGATGTGGACGCTGTCATTGTCCCCGTAGGCGGCGGTGGCCTGATCTCTGGCGTGGCCTTTGCCTTAAAATCCTTAAATCCCAACGTCAAGGTATACGGTGTGCAGGCTACCGGCGCACCTAGCATGAAAAACGCCATAGAGCATCATAAGATCGAACGGCTGAACAAGGTTTCTACTGTAGCCGATGGTATCGCCGTCAAAGAGCCTGGAGAACACACCTTCCAGCTGGTCAGCGAATATGTGGATGATATTGTCACTGTGACCGACGACGAGATTAGCGCCGCTATTCTGGCCCTCATCGAGCAGCAAAAACTGATTGCGGAAGGTGCCGGCGCAGTTTCCGTGGCGGCAGCCATGTTTAATAAGGTGCCTATTCAGGGTAAAAAAACTGTCTGCCTCCTATCTGGCGGCAACATTGACGTGACCATCCTCTCCCGCGTCATCAACCGGGGCCTGCTTATGTCCGGCCGCAGCGCGGATCTGATTATTGAGCTTCTGGATAAGCCAGGCCAGCTGGTAGGCGTTTCCAGCATCATCGCCGGCCTGGGCGGCAACGTGGTTTCCGTTCACCATGACCGGGCCAGCGAAGGCAGCGATGTCAATGCCTGCACCCTGCGCATCACCCTGGAAACCCGGGATCACGCCCATGGCGACCAAATTCGGGCAGCCTTACAGGAGGCGGGGTATACACTGCTGTAACAGCTCCAAAGCATGGGCATAAAATCCAGATACATGGTTTTACGCAATTTTAGGATATATCTTTGAAAGGAGAACCTTAGTATGTCTACCATCTTACACACATCCAACGCACCGGAAGCCATCGGTCCTTATTCCCAGGCCGTTGTTACCGGTAATCTGATTTTCACCTCCGGCCAGATCCCCATCAATCCAGCCACTGGCAATGTAGAGTCTGACACCATCGAGAGTCAGACTGAGCAGGTGATGCAGAATTTAGGCGCCATCCTCCAGGCAGCGGGCAGCGATTTCACCAAGGCGGTGAAGACCGTTTGCTTCCTGGCTGATATGGGTGATTTCGCCGCCTTTAACACCATCTACGGCAAGTATTTCACCGGCAAGCCGGCCCGTTCCTGCGTGGCAGTTAAGACCCTGCCTAAGGGCGTCCTGGTAGAAGTGGAAGTCATCGCGGAAAAGTAAAAAGCCAAGGCCTCTTACCTTCGGGTAAGAGGCCTTTGTTTATGCTTCCGGATTCCAAATTCCCATATCTGTTTTCCACTGCAAAATGCGCTTGACAGACTCTTCGATCCGGCTTTCCGAAAGGATGCCATCTTCTACCGCCTCGATAACAGCCGGGATCTGCATTTCAAAATCTGAGCAGCACAGCAGGTCATTGCCTGCCAAAACCGCCTGGACGGCTGCTTCCCTGCCGTCACAGTACTGGGTAATGGCACCCATGGACAGATCGTCGGTCATGATGACCCCGTCAAAGTCCAATTCCTCCCGCAGCAGCTGATGCACATCATAAGATAAGGACGCCGGCCGCTGGTTATCCATACAATCCACAATATTATGGCTGACCAAAATGCAGCCTGCTCCTGCCTGGATACCTGCTTCAAAGGGCAAAAAGTCCGAGGCTTCATAAGCGGCATAATCCCGGTCATCCTCTACGATCTCCTTATGGGTGTCCCCATTATTGCCGTAGCCGGGAAAATGCTTGAGGACAGGAGCCACGCCGCCTTTGACCATCTCTTCCACTACAGTCTCCACATACCGGGCCGCCTGTTCCCCGTTCCCGCTAAAAGACCGGTCATATAAAAAGCCCGCCGGATCATCGCAGACATCACACACCGGCGCCAGATTAACATGGATGCCTAAGTTCTTCAGCAGGCGGCATTTTTCCTGGGTATCTGCTATCACAGCATCCCAGCCGCCCTTTTGGTACAGCTGGCGGGGAGAGGCAAAAGGCTGCTCCCGGAAAGCGGAAAAACGACTGATCCGATTGACGGTGCCGCCCTCCTCGTCCACCCCTATGAGCATGGGGATATCCTCTTCCTGCTGATAGCCTTGCAAAGTTTGTCTTACGCTTTCCGGCGTTTCCCCCTTAAAATCCCGGGCAAAAAGCACATAACCGCCAAACTGATACTCCGCCGCAGCCTGCGCCGCACCTTCCTCTGGGCAGCGCACCCAAAACAACTGCCCTACCTTTTCCTGCAAAGTCATATTTTCTATTTGACTTTCTATCATCTGTTCCTTCTGAGTCGGTTCTTCTCTCATTGCATCCCCGCTTGCATCTGAAATCTGTCCTTGTTCTCCGCCTCCGCAGCCTGTACCCAGCATCGTTAGAAGCAGCACGAAACCAATTCCTCTTTTTTTCATTGTTCTCCTCATCCAGAATTATAAAAAATAGCACCTCAAGTGAGGTGCTATTTTCATTTTGTATTAAACAAAATACAGTACAATGGTGATTACGTTGATAACCGCAGCAGCCAAAGCACAAATCAAAGAATGTGTATCTTTTGTCTCTGTTACTTTATGTTTCTGCAATTCTTCATCCTCTTCATCAAAGGACATCTGAACTCTGCCCTCTGTATTAAAAAAGGCCGTCATAAATAACAAAAGAATGCCCAACAAATGAAATTTCAAGTCCATTTTTGTAAATTCCATAATCAGGACAATGACGGCTAAAATCACCAGTACATAGTTGATCTTTCGTTTATCCCGAAGAGGCTTGGGCAATTCTTCGAATTTCAATGGGAACACTCCTTATTAAAAATGGAGCAGGCGATGGGAGTCGAACCCACCTATCAAGCTTGGGAAGCTTGCATTCTACCGATGAATTACGCCTGCTTATTGCTTTGTTTTTTATTATAACACATTCTCCTAGAATTGCAAAGGAAAACCACAGATATTTTTCTCAGTTCCTCGAAAAAAATATCCATGGTTTTTCTCCTTTTCATCATTTTACTCGTTAATTTCCTCATCATCGTATTTTTTCGCCAATTTTTGGTTGTGACGGTCGATAAGCCAGATAAGCAGCAGCCGGATCCCTACGAAAGCTGCCATAAACGTGATACCATATGTGAGGATTTCCCCTATATGGAGCGTTTGTCCCTGCCGCACCATCAGAATGCCATAGACTGCCATACATACTGCCGTTCCCACCAGAACGCCGGCCAGGCGCTTGTTGCCCTTGCGGTAATCCACGTTAATCTCCAGCTGATAAAACCGGATAAATTGATAGACCGGCACAGCAATGATCAAAATCATCTCCAGCACGCAGTCACCTATGCCCATGCCAAAGACCAGCTGCTTGACCAGAAGGGAAACGGCCACTGCAAAATACATCCAACAACAGATTTCATTGCGCACTTTATAAATCTGCTGCTTCATTCTCTCGTCTAACATTCAGATTCCTCCTCCCAAAATAAATCATTGAGTGTTTTTCCTAACGCTTTACAAATCGCAACGCAAAGCTGCAAAGACGGATTGAATTTGCCCGCTTCGATCATGCCGATGGTCTGCCGGGTCACGCCTACCAGCTGCGCCAGATCTCCTTGAGAGAGATCCTTTTCCGCCCGGGCCGCCTTCATTTTCAAGTTTTTCATAGGCCTCCTCCTTACATGTATAATATACACTTTATATTTCATTATGTCAACTATATTTTACATAAAGAAAAATATTTTTTGCTTATCGCAATTAAAAACCGCAGGAGAAAACTCCTACGGTTTATTTCGAGAGATATTAAGATTTGTAAGGGATGATATCAAAAGTTTTTTAGTTTGCGAAAGCCTGTTCCAGATCTGCCAGGATATCCTTGATATTTTCTGTGCCGATAGACAGACGGATGGTGTTGGGCTTGATACCCTGATCCAGCAGCTCCTCTTGGGTCAGCTGGGAATGGGTGGTGGTGGCCGGATGGATCACCAGAGACTTTACATCGGCCACGTTTGCCAGCAGGGAGAAAATCTGCAGCTTATCAATAAACCGGTGCGCTTCTTCCTGGCCGCCTTTGATCTCAAAGGTAAAGATGGACGCGCCGCCGTTGGGGAAATACTTCTCATACAGCGCGTGATCCGGATGATCGGGCAGGGAGGGATGATTCACATGCTCTACCTGGGGATGGTTTGCCAAATATTCTACTACTTTCTTGGTGTTTTCTGCATGGCGCTCCAGTCTCAGAGACAGGGTCTCTGTACCTTGCAGCAGCAGGAAGGCATTAAACGGAGAAAGGGTTGCACCCTGATCCCGCAGCAGGATCGCACGGATGTAGGTAACAAAAGCAGCCGGGCCAACAGCCTCTGTAAACGCAATGCCATGATAGCTGGGGTTGGGCGCTGCAATCTGAGGATACTTGCCGGAAGCAGCCCAGTCAAACTTACCGCCGTCCACAATCACGCCGCCCAGTGTGGTGCCGTGACCGCCGATGAACTTGGTCGCAGAATGCACTACAATATCTGCGCCGTGCTCCAGCGGACGGATGAGATACGGTGTGCCGAAGGTGTTGTCGATAGCAACCGGCAAGCCGTGCTTATGAGCGATTTCAGCAATCGCATCAATATCAGGAATATCGGAATTGGGATTGCCCAGGGTTTCCAGGAATACCAGTGTGGTGTTGTCCCGGATGGCAGCTTCCACTTCCTCCAGATTATGGACATCCACAAAGGTGGTTTCAATCCCAAAATCCTTCATGGTGTGCGCCAACAAGTTGAAGGTACCGCCGTAAATGGTCTTCTGAGCTACGATATGATCGCCAGCCTGTGCCAGTGCCTGAACGGTGTAGGTGATCGCTGCCGCACCACTAGCCACAGCTAAGCCGGCTACGCCGCCTTCCAAAGCTGCAATTCGATCCTCAAACACACCCTGGGTGGAGTTGGTCAGTCTGCCGTAGATATTGCCGGGATCTGCCAGGCCAAATCTTGCGGCCGCATGGGCACTGTTATGGAATACATAGGAAGTGGTCTGGTAGATGGGTACCGCACGGGAATCGGTTACGGGATCTGCCTCTTCCTGACCGATGTGGAGCTGCTTGGTTTCAAAGGACCACTTGGATGTATCTGTAATCTTTGCCATGGTTATTTTCCTCTCTATTCTGTCAAACTTTTAAGATAATTTTTTACTTGCTTGCCGCAAACAGCGCCGTAGAAAGATAACGGTCACCGGTATCCGGCAACAGAACTACGATGTTTTTGCCCTTGTTTTCCGGCCGCTTTGCCAGCTGGATACCTGCCCAAATAGCAGCGCCGGCGGAAATGCCAATCAAAACGCCGTCTGTCTTTGCCACTTCCTGACCCAGGCGGAAAGCGTCATCGTTTTCTACGGGAATGATCTCGTCATAGATCTTGGTGTTCAGCACATCCGGCACAAAGCCTGCACCGATGCCCTGAATCTTATGGGCGCCTGCGTGTCCTTGGCTGAGGACAGGAGAAGCTGCCGGCTCTACAGCCACTACCTTCACGTCCGGGTTCTGGGATTTGAGGTACTCGCCTACACCGGTTACAGTACCGCCGGTACCAACACCAGCAACGAAGATATCAACTTTGCCATCTGTATCCTGCCAAATCTCCGGACCGGTGGTTTCCCGATGAGCCTTGGGGTTGGAGGGGTTTACAAACTGGCCGATAACCAGACTGTTTTCAATTTCCTTCTCCAGCTCTGCCGCCTTGGCGATGGCGCCCTTCATACCCTTGGCGCCTTCTGTCAGCACCAGCTCTGCGCCGTAGGCCTGCATCAGCGCCCGGCGCTCTATGCTCATAGTTTCTGGCATTACGATCAAAATGCGGTAACCCTTTGCTGCCGC
>CAZSBD010000055.1:0-9315 GCA_964605215.1 uncultured Oscillospiraceae bacterium
CATCGAGCGCGGCCATGATAAGAGTCTTGTGCTAGGGCAGCTTGCTCAGGTCAAAGTCGTCCCCAAGGCCTGCGCCCAGAGCGGTGATAACCGGGGTCAGCTTATCGTTGCCGTAAACCTTGTCCACCCGCGCCTTTTCCACGTTGAGCATCTTGCCCCACAGGGGCAGGATCGCCTGAAACCGGGAATCCCGGCCGCCCTTGGCAGAGCCGCCCGCAGAATCGCCCTCGACGATGTACAGCTCGGTTAAGCTGGGATCCTGCTCGTTGCAGTCGGACAGCTTGCCGGGCATGGTCGCCCCATCCAGGGCAGATTTGCGCCGGGTCATTTCCCTGGCCTTGCGGGCTGCCTCCCGGGCGCGGGAAGCGGTCTGAGCCTTGTCGATGATGGTGCGGGCAATGGACGGGTTTTCCTCAAGGAAAATCATCAGCTTTTCGCTGACCATCGTCTCCACCAGGGTACGCATATCCGAGTTGCCCAGCTTGGTCTTGGTCTGGCCCTCAAACTGAGCCTCCTGCAGCTTAACAGAAATGATGACCGTTAAGCCCTCCCGCACATCCTCGCCGGAAAAATTCTTTTCGTTTTCCTTGATGAGCTTGAATTTGCGGCCGTAATCGTTTAAAACCTTGGTCAGGGCAGACTTAAAGCCAGTCTCATGCATACCGCCTTCTGTGGTGTTGATGTTGTTGGCAAAGGAGATCAGAGTCTCATTGTAGCTGTCCGTGTACTGCATGGCCACCTCTGCCATAGAGGTGCCCCGCGCTCCTTCCATATAGATCACATCCGGATGGAGAAGGTTTTTGTTTTTATTTAAATATTCCACAAAAGAACAAATACCGCCCTCGTAATGGAGAATCGCGGTCCGCTCCTCCTCGTCCTGGGCCATAGCTTTATGCCGCTCATCCCGCAGGGTGATCTTAACGCCGGCATTTAAAAAAGCCTGCTCCCGCAGACGGGTTAACAGGGTGTCGTAATCAAACTCCACTTCCTCAAAAATCTCATCATCCGGCTGAAAGCGGATGATTGTGCCAGTCTCATGAACGCAGGGCGTGCATATCAGCTGCTGCACCGTCTCACCCCGCTCAAATTTCATCGTGTACTGGTTGGCGCCGTCGTATACCGCAGCCTCCAGCCACTTAGACAGGGCGTTTACCACAGAGGAACCTACGCCGTGGAGGCCGCCGGATACCTTGTAGCCGCCGCCGCCGAATTTACCGCCGGCGTGAAGCATGGTCAAAACCACTTCCAGGGTGGGGATGCCCATTTGGGGATGGATACCCACCGGAATGCCTCGGCCGTTATCCGCCACCCGGATAATATTGCCTTCTTCTATGGTCACTTCAATATGGGTGCAGTAGCCTGCCAAGGCTTCGTCAATGGAGTTGTCCACGATCTCATAGACCAGGTGATGCAGACCCCGAATTGAGGTGGAACCGATATACATACCCGGCCGCTTGCGAACCGCTTCCAGCCCCTCCAGCACCTGGATTTGACTTTCGTCATAGGTTTCCGTTACTTTGAGATCCAGGACTTCATCCCGAATCTCAGGAGTTTCATCCAAATTTGTCATCGTCTTGTCTCTCTTTTCTCCGATGAAGTCTGTCTGTCGCCGCCCCGTCTCATCGGAAAATGGGGGGCCTGGCAGAAAAAAAGGCGAAACCGCCTTTGCCATTGTCATCTGTCCTTTTTATCCGGCGGCCAGTCTTGCCGCATAACTTCCTAAGAACTGCCGATCCCGATCCCACCCAAAAGGGCCAGGGGATGGGCGGCGCGCTTGCCCAAGGTGACGGTGGAAAGCTGGGAGATATAAAGAACGGTTTGATCCCCCTGCCGGCATAAAACACAGGACTTGGGCAGATCCTCAAAAACCGGGATTATCCGATTTTCCTGTTCCATTCTGCTCATCATTTCCCGTGTCCTCTGGGATACGGTGGCCGTGTCCATATCAAAAATACCAATCACGTCTTCTTCCCGGACGATTACGTCCTGTCCCAAATGCAGGTACAAAAAACCTCTCCTTTCCGCAAAAAAATACCATCTGCCCCGCTGGGCAATACACAGCTATATTATAACACTTTTCCTTTTAAAAAGCTATGTTTTTTGCTCTTATTTTCAAAAATAAATAGGGATTTTTCCGGTCAAACCCTATGTTTTTTGCAACTTTTTGTCATAAAATCATTGACTTGACCCGGCGTGGGCTTTTTCAAGCTTTTTCCTGGCAAGCTGTCCTGCCGCCCAAGGAAAAAAAAGAGCGAAAAAAAGAAAAGAATTTCTCTTTTTTCCGCTTGAAATATCCGGACGTCTTTGCTGTAAATTTTATTTTCTCCTGCCCAAAAGCCGGCGCAGGCTGTTTTTCAGCTTCTCTTTCTTGCTGACCGTACAATAGAGCTTTGCCAGCTCCGCCACAGTGTGGTCTGCCAGGCCGTCCTGATAGTCCTGCCAGCTCTCTCCTTTGGCGGAAGGATACAGAGCGGAAGGGTTAAACTGCACCGCTTCCTCGGGGGAAACCTCTTTGGCGGCCAGCTGAGACTGCACCGCCTGCCATAGTCCTTCCCCGGCCTTGGTGTTCACAAACACAAGAGAAGTGCCGGTTTTCTCGTAAATTTCGGGACAGACCTTGTTTACGCCCCAGAAATCCCCCAGGGTCAGGTCGCTTTCCCGGTTTTCCCCCTTGGCGCTGCAACGGCTGCAAGCTTCCCGCAGGGAAAGATTCCCTAAAAAGGCCTGCATATAGGGATGGTTCCCCGGCTGGGAGGACAGGACGCTGCCGTCCGGGAAGATCATTTCTACCCGGTAGTCCGTCCAGGCTCCTGTTTTTCGCCGGAAGTTGACCACATCCACCGGCCCCTTGGCCGCTTCCTCTGTCTCATCCAGATACTTGCGCCAGATCCAGGGTTCGGGTGCGCCGTGACAGACAAAATCCGCCAAAATCAGATTTTCCGGATCTCCCAGCTGCCGCCGCAGCGCCCCGGCCTGACAGGGAGACACGGCAGCCAGCACCGTTCTGCCCCCTTCCAGCTGAGGCCGGATTTCCTCTGCCAGCCCTTTGATGGGCAAAAACACATATTTTGAGCCGCGCAGGGCAGCCAGATCTTCTTCTTTTTCCGCGCAGCGGTAAACTACATTCTGTTTTTCATCAAAGGCCGCTCCCCAGACAGCGCCGCCGGCCGCCAGCACCTGCCGGGCCAAAACGGAAAACACCCCGCCGGAGGAGGAAGCCATCCGCAGTTTTTCTTCCTTGGCGTAAGCCCCATAGGCCTTTTGCTTGATTTTTTCCATAATCTTTTACCTCCGGAATTTATTCAGGATCTTACCCAAAGGCTTGCCCACCAGCTGCTTTTCATAGTCGTTCATGCTGAACTTCCAGGAAAGGGCGCAGAACAGAGCCAGATAAACCAGGATTTTTATCAGCAGCAGCAGACGGCCTGCCATCCAGTGGTTGGACAGCAGTCCCAGCACTGTCATCACCGCCATCACTGGCAGCAGCTTTAAAATCTCTTTGAAAAAGCCGGGCACATCCAAATGTACCTTTTTTTGATAATAAATGTTAATGATGATAATATTGCCCAGAACCATCGCCAGGGAGGTGGCAATGGCGCAGCCCATACCGCCGTACACCTTGGCCAGAGGAATGGACAGACCCACGTTTAACAGGGCGATGAAGAAATACACCACCGACCGAAAGGCGTGCATATTCTTGGCCTGCAAAATGGTAATGCCAATATTCTGAATCAGGGGTACGATCAGGGGGATCATCACCACCAGACAGATGTAATAGGCCTCCGTTCGCTGGGTCACGGAATAGTTATCTCCTGCCCAGAACATAATAAACTCCTTGCCGAAGCAGATAAAGCCGGACAAAATCAAGCTCATCACCAAAAACTGAATGCGGCCGATCTTTTTAAAAATGCCGTTGATGGCCTCCATATTGTCGTTTTCCGCACAAATCTTGGTGATCTGGGGCAAAAATACCGAATTGACCGTGGCAGAAAAGTTGGTATACATAGTATTAATCCGGGAGGCGATGCCGTAAATACCCGTGGCCGCCGTACCAATGACCGCGCCCAGAATCAGGATATCCGTTTTCCAGTACAGCTGGTCAATGACCGTGTTGAGAAACACAAAAAAGGAAAAGCCCAGCATTTCCCTCACCAGCGCTTTATCCCAAAAATGGAGGCGGAACCTGGCGCCGATCACCCGGAAGGAATAATAGACGTTGAGAGCCACCACGATGCAGTTGAAAATCGTCTGCACAACCACCACGGAAAAAGCCGTGGGGAACCGGGTCAGCACCAGGATATAAGCCACCGGCTGGAGGGCCTGGGAAAACATGGTCACGCCCCGCAGGAAAATAAACCGTTCATGGGAGGTCAGAATAGCCGTAAAAATATGAGAGGGGATGGTCACCGCCATATTAAAGATCAGCACTACAAAGATCTCCTTGGCGGAGATCAGTTCGGAGGCGGTCAAAGAGCCTTTGTAAAGCCAATCCACGCCCCGGTACAAAGCCGCCCCCACCACCACGGTGAGCACGGTGATGACGCCGTAAATAATGGCGGAAATAGCCAGAATATTCTGCTTGTCCTTTTCCTTGCCCACAGCCATAGCCCGGGAGTAATACCGGGTGGTGGTGGCGGAAAGGCCAAAATCCATCACAGACATATAGCTGATGAGAGAACCCATCAGCTCATACAGGCCGTACTCGCTGGCTCCCATATAATGGTTCATCAAGGGGACGGAGATCAGGCCGATGGCAATATTAATAAACATAGAGGCATAAGACAGGATCACGCCCGCTTTTCGTTGATTCAGCATAAATCTTCCTTATTTCAGCAGTTCCATCACCGCCGGTCCTGCCTCATAGGCCCGCTGGCGGTAAGCCGGCATCACCTTGGCCAGATGCTGGCGGATGGTCACTTCGTTTTCATAAAGCCAGTCAAAGGCCCGGGTCAGCTCATCCGCCTGCCGGAGCTTCTGCACAGGCAGTACAAATTTCTGCCGCTCCTCCGGTCCAAAGCCCTGGTCAAACAGGTCCTTGGCGATTCCCTCCGCCTTGACGGAATAACCCACCACCAAAGTGGGTACGCCGGTGGAATAGGCGGCAATGGTGGAATGGGTGCGGGCGCCGATAAACAGCCGCAGCCGGGCAATATAGCCTTTCAGCACCCGACAGTCATCATCCTCCAGCAAAACCACCCGGCCGGTAGCCTTGAACGTTTCATACAAAGCCCGCAAAGGCTGGCGGTCATCGTTATAGCTCCAAACCACGTGAGGGATCAGGGCAATGTGAAAATCTGTCGTATCCAAAATATGCTGCAGCAAGCCCTGGTAATTTTTCATTGTAGCGCCCTTTTCCTCTTCGCAGCCGATAATCATGGGGCTGACGTTGACGCCCACGGTGTTGTCCGGATCAAAGCCCTGGGGCAAAGGCTTTTCTATGGCCTCTAAGGTAAAGGCCGGGTCGGGGATGAGCCGCAGCTTTTCCGGCGCCATACCGGCTTTGAGCAGAGCGTCATAGGAAATGCTTTCCCGGACGGTCATCAGGTCAAAATGGGAAAGCTGGGTGATGAATTCCGGATCCAAATCCCCAGGCTCTATGGAGCAGCCCCACAAAACCACTTTGTTCCCGTCCTTTTTCAGCCGCCGGTCTGTGGGCCAGAACTGCCGTCCCTTATGATAGCAATAATTATCTCCGCCGATGGCAATGGCCGCATCCGCCTGAGCGGCGCCCTGTACCACCACCTGCTCCACCAGGTATTTTTCCTGCAAAACGGCGCTATGGGTCAGGCGTTTATCCAGCTGATATAAAAACCACTTAGGGCTCCAGCGCCGCAAAATCTGCTCATTCTGCACAAGCTTTACCTGATGATCCAGGCCATACTGCCGGTCCTGAGCCACAGCATTGGAGCAGAGGGTCACCTCTGCCGGTGTGGTTTCCTTTAAAATTGCTGTAACGGTGCGCACCAGGGCTTCACAGCCGTGATTGCCGCTGCCCCCGTGCTGATATAAAAAAAACTGTTTCAAATGGCACCTTCCTCGCTATTTTCCCTAGTTTTTACGAAAATATATACTTCATTTTATTTTAGACCTTTCCCTATAGCTTGTCAATGAATGGCTTGTGAATTCGTCCGAACCAAAGAAAAAATGATCTCCCCTATTACAAATGCTTTACATTTTTCCCGGAATCATTGACAAAATCATACCCCTCTTGTATGATACAGGTAACAAAACTACCCAAGGAGGTCCCTTATGAAACCAATGAGAAAAAAACTGGCTGCTACTTTGGCAGTGTCTATGATGTTTTCTACTCTGTGCCTGGCCAGCGCCGTTTATACGGACCAGGATCATATCCACCAGACACAAGCAGTCCAGCACCTGACAGATCTGGGTATTTTAAACGGCAAATCTGATGGCAGCTTTGATCCCATGGGTCAGCTGACCCGGGGCGAAATGGCCAAAATGATCTATGTGCTGAACACCGGTTCCTCTAACGCTTCTGCTTATGAGAGCCAGTCCACCACCTTTCAGGACATTACCACCACCTGGGCTTCCCCTTATATCAAGTATGCGGTGAAGGAAAATATTCTGGCAGGCCGCAGCGCCACCATTTTTGATCCGGACGCTTCCGTTACCGGTCTGGAGGAAGCCAAAATGCTTTTGGTTTACCTAGGCTGCGATCCCGCCAAGGATGGCCTAACCGGTTCAAGCTGGGCTGCCAACACCAAAACCTTAGGAGAAAAGAACGGCCTGTTTACCTCTCTGACCGCTGATCTGACCCAGGCGATCTGCCGGGAAGACGCGGCGCAGATGATGTATAACGCGATCCAGGCCAAAAATCAGGAAAATCCGTCGGATACGCCTTCTTCCAATCCGGATGATTGGGATTCCGGCAAGCTGACCCGCGGCGACAACAACTACCTGGCCGGTATGGTGGTCAACTGCTACATCGCCCAAAACAGCGACCTTGACAAGCGGGTCTATCTGGATCTTTTAACAGCCGATGGCAAAAAGCGGGCTGTGGAAACCGACCTTTCTTCTACCTCTGCCGGCGCTACCCGCCTGCGGGCTGGCTCCCTGATCTCTTTCTGGGGCACCAGCTACAAAGCGGTGGAGGATTTAAGCTCCTATAATTATGAAACCCGCTTGTCCGAAACCCGCAACTACGCGGCCATTAAGAGCTATAACGAATCCACGGGCCGGGTTTCCTTTTATAACGGCTTGTATAATGGCAGTACCCAAACCAGCTTTACTGCCGCAAAGATCGTCAGCGACACCCTTGTCATTTATGTGGACCAGTCCAATTCCGACCCGGAAAAGTGGCAGGTTCTCCAGGAGGGCAGCTTGACACAGGCTTCCCAGGCAGACGCTGAAGGCGGCTATACGGCCAACTGCTTTGTTTCTCTCCAGGAGGATGATCCTTCCAAGATCGATCTTCTGGTGGTAGAGGTGAATCAGGAAATTTTGGATGACAGCCAGAACACCGTAACGCTGACTGCTGCTGCACAGTAACATATAAAAAACAAAAAAATTCCGGCAAAGCCGGAATTTTTTTGTTTATGTCTGATAAGTTTTCCACAGACTGCAGATGGTTTCTGTTATTAAAAATTTCCCCGGAAGATGGCCTTGTAAAAAGAGCAGCCGATGGCAGCCCTTGTGAAAATTTTAAAATTTCCCTCTCGGATTTTTTAGTAAAAGTGGTTCTTTTTTTTCCCAGATTTTCGTGTTATAATCCTTGATACAGCGTGTTGCTTATCTGCGTAATTCCAGCCGATGCAACAGGCTGTTTTTTTATGCCTTAAATTTACAATCTAAGTGCAGCAATCAAAACTTCCATTTTCTATGCAAGGAGGTCTTTTTATGACGCAATTTACGCAAAAATCAACCTTACAGGCAACCATCCTCTCCCTTTCCCTGCTCACCGTTATGGCAGGCGCGGCTATGGCTCCGGCCTTAGGCGTTATCCAGGAGCATTTCCGCAATGTCAGTCAGTTGTATGTGCAGATGATTATCAGCGTTCCCGCCATTTTCATTGTTCTCACCAATTTTATCTTCCCAAAGCTGTGTCAGCGCTTTGGCGCCAAAACCTTGGTGCTGGCCGGTCTGCTGCTTTATACCGTTGGCGGCTGTATTGCCGGTTTGTTTAACAGCATTTGGATGGTTCTCATAATGCGGGCTCTGGTGGGTGTCGGCGTTGGCATTATTATGCCTCTTTCCACCGGACTTCTCACCTTTTATTTTTCCCCCAATGAACAGGAAAAGCTGATGGGCTATTCCTCCGCGATGAATCAGATGGGCGGCGTCATTGCTACCCTGCTTTCCGGTATGCTGGCCAACATCAGCTGGCGGGTCAGCTTCTTTGTTTATATTCTGGGCTTAATCAGCATCGTTTTGTGCCTGATTTTCCTGCCCAATGACCGCATTATCCAAAATCACGAGAAAAAATCAGCAGACGGCTCTGCCCTTTCTATGGGGCAGGTTTTCAAAGATCATTTCGCCTTTATCCTCGCTATGTTCCTGCTGATGTCCACCTTCTTTATCTATCCCGCAAATTTCGCGATGGAAACCGCGGCAGACGGCTTGATTCCCCAAAAATACGTTGCCGTGATTATGGCGTCTATGGATTTTGTGGCCTTTCTGGGCGGCCTGCTCTTTGTAACCTGTAAGCGGATCTGCAGAAAACAGACCAAATTTTTGGCCCCGGTTTTATTTCTGGCAGGCTATATTCTGCTGGCCTTAGTAGGCGGCTGGACCGGTACGCTGATGGGCTCTGTATGCATCGGCTTTGCCAACGGCGAAGGCATCCCGTATATTATTTCCACCGCTTCTGTGAAAATGGGCCGGCTGGCGGCTACCACGGTAATGCCCCTGATCTCGGCATCCCTCTATCTGGCTCAATTCCTGTCCCCTATGCTGCTTTCCGTGGTAAGAGCCGGCTTTGGCGGACTGGCTGTCAGCCATCTTCCCTATTGCTTTGCTATCGTACTGGCTGTGCTGCTGTGCATCTGCTCCGGCCTGATCCGGGAGGATATCCAAAAGGTAGAACGGGTGGAGCGGACATAAGCCTTCCGGAAAAACAAAAATAAATCATCTTGTTGAAAAACTTTAATTTTCGACAATCTTATAATCCCTACCCTGTGGAACAAGAAAAGACGAGGCTATGATTTTTGCCTCGTCTTTTCTCTATTTTAAATGACTGATTTAAATGACTGAAAAACCTTAAAAAGCTTATGAATTGATCGCCTGATCTACAGCAACCGCCACGGCTACAGAAGCGCCGACCATGGGGTTGTTGCCCATACCCAAAAAGCCCATCAT
>CAZSBD010000056.1:0-5784 GCA_964605215.1 uncultured Oscillospiraceae bacterium
GACACGGTTAAGCCTGCGGCCCCAGCCGCAACGGCAGCCAGAGACTGCACAAGCTCCGGATGCGCATCTATGAAAGCCCTTGCCCATTCAAAGGCATCTCCGCCTGCATCGGCCAGCTCCTGCAAGCCAGGCAGCAGGGCATCGCCAATGGTGGTTTTCAAATTTTCAAAGGCAACCTGACAGCGCTGCATCGCATAGTCCGCCGTATCGCTCATGGTTTCATAGGCCGCATCCGTTGCGCCGGCCGCGTTCTCCATCGCCTCCAGGGCGCTGGAAAAGCTTTCCGTGGCTTTGCCCGTCAGGTTCAGCACCGCATTGCCCGCTTCCACTGAGGAAAACAGCTCATTGACACCCACTCCGGTCTCTCCGGCATACTGTTCCAGCTTTTGCAGCGCCTGCTGCACATTTCCGCCGGAAGCAATGAAGTCCTGAAAGCTTTGTCCGGCAATCTCCTGGAAGGTTTTGCTGACAGCCGATCCGCTGTCCGTCAGCTCCACAAACATCTGCCGCAGCTGGGTTGTGGCTACAGCTGTGGGGACGCCGCGGGCTGTGACCGTTGCCAGAGCCGCCGCCACATCGCCAAAGGAAATTTTGGCGGCAGAAGCCGTGGGGACAACGTTATACAGGCTGCTGGACAATTCCTCAAAGCTGGTCTTGCCCAGCTTCACGGCGGTAAACATCTGATCGGACACGGTCGTTACGTCAATCACATCCGAACCGTAGGAATTGACGATACTGGTCAGGCCATCCACAGAAGTTTCCAAATCCGTAACACCGCCTACAGCCGCTTTTTGGGCAGTGGTGAGAAAATCAAAAACGTTATCTGCCGGCACGCTGGCGGAAATGGCTTGATACAGGGCCGGAACGGCTTCTTCGGTCAAAACATTCATCTCCGAAGAAAAGCCCATCATATCTTCGGCCATCTGCTTTTGCGCGGAACCAGACAGTTCCGGCAGCAGGGTATAGACCTCGGCCATTCCGCTGCGGAAGGCAACCGCAGCCTGCGCACAATCCTGAAAAGCACCGGCAATGGCCTTGGCTGATGTCTTTGCCAGATCCAAAACAGCCATAGCTTCCGTTACTTCTTTCAGCGTCTGTTCAAAATTCTCTGCGTTTTGCGCTGCGTTTCCGGTTTCCTTAGCGGTCTGTTTCACCTGTTTGCCATAGCGGTCGATGCTGGTGGCGCAGCCGTCTGCCGCAGTTTCCGCCTCCTGCATATAAGCGGCATTTTGCTGCAGCTCACCATCCAGGGTATTCAGATCCCGCTGGGCATAGTTCAGCTGCTTTTGCCAATTCATCACGCTCTTTTCAGATGCCTGCTCCTTGGCTTCCGCTTTTTCCAGGCCTGCGCGCAGCTGCTCCAGCTCTTCCCGCAGCTCCTTCTGGGCATCGGTGGTGTCTTCCGTGCTGTTTTCCAGTTGTTCAAGCTCCTGCTGGGCGGCATCTATTTTTTGCTGATACTGGGCAATGGAATCTGCATAGGCAGACTGTGACTTCCTGGCGTTCTCCAATGCACCGGCAATGGTATTCACCTTATTTTGCTGAACCTCATAGGTTTTGGTCAGCGTCTCATTTTTTGCCCGCAGCGCTTCCAGGCTGTTGGCATTATTTTTATAAGCGCTTTCCGCCAAAGCCAGCTCAGACTTTAATAATCGCAGTTCTGAATTGCAGCTTTTAACGGCATTTTTATAGTTGCTCTCGCCCTCAAGGACAAGGCGTGTGGATATTGTTCGTTCCGCCATAAATACCTCTTGATTTTTACAAAATGCTGTGTTATTTTACAAGTAGAAAAGAAGGTTTCTCCTGGATAGAAAGAAGGATTCTTATGAAACCGAAAGCAAAGAAAGGTCTCTGGCCCTTTTACCTGTTGATCGCTGCGGCCTTTATTATGTTTGGCTGCATTCTCTCGGAAAGCCCCATCCGGATTTTTGTTTTAGCCGCTATCGTAATGGCATGTATGATCTTTACCATCTTCTACGGGGCAAAAGCATGCACAAAAGCATCCCAAGGCGATTACACAAAATCCCGCAAATAGCAACACCCCGGATCTCGGGGTGTTTTTCTATGCCTCCCGGTTTTTGTGGGTACGCCGGTAAATTTCCATCAGATCAAAAATCACACCCACCGGCAGCATCAGCGTTTCCATCACGCCGTAGCCGTGGATGGCTCCGCTCCGGAGGTAGTGGGCTTTGGATGGCCGTTCCTTCTTTCAGATCCTCAAATACAGCGTCAATAACCGTTCTGGGCATTGCCACATCCAAACCGCTCAGAGCCTGCTTGGGATCGCCAGACCGCATCGCCTGGATCACCTCACTGTAATAGGAGCGCTCCTCTGTGGTCAGCAGCCGCACACCGCGGGCTGTGAGCACAGCGCTGTCATACTGATTTTTCATCTCCATCGCTTCCCCGATTATGGACTGCTGCAGATGATCCGCAAATTCAGTGAACACCTGGGCAAAGCCGGATTCATCATTCTGCTGAATGGCCTGGCTCATTCTCTGGAGGATTTCTGTCTTTTCTTTCTGTAAAAGATCTTTGGATTTCATCGCTTATTCTCCTTCCCTACGCATCAGCGCAGATAAAAATGTCATCGGTTTATTCACAGCCGGCGGATTTTCCGGCTTTGGAACCATCTCCATCGCCTGGGTAAAGGACTGCTTAAGCTGGCTGTAATACCGGGCCTGCTGGGCAATACCGGTATTCATCCGCTGCATCATCTGCGCAACCTTTTCCAGGTCACTGGCCGCGCCGGCGATCTCATCGCAGAAGCCATAATCCAGGCATTCCTGCGCTGTCAGCATGGTCTCGTGATCCAAAAGCTCGGTCAGCCTCTCCAAGGTGATCTTGCCGCCGGAGCGCTGCAGATAGATCTGCCGGTTGCCTTGCATCATCCGATCCAGGTCTTCCGCGCATTTGCGGTGCTCCGCAGCGTTGCCGAACACCCAATCCATCATATTGTGAATGCCCATCATAGAGCCAAGGCTCATTATGATCTTGTCTCCGGCCATAGCAATGATCGAAGCAATGGAATTGGCAAAGCCATCCACATAGACGGTCTTGGCTGCCGGATGCCGCTTGAGCTGGCTGTAAATGCCGTAGCCCTCCTTGACGCTGCCGCCGCAGGAATTGATGTAGATTTTAATTTCCTTGACCCCGGGATACGCCGCCAGCTTGTCCCGAATGGAAGCAGCGGAGGTTTCACTGGGAACCACCTCATCTGTCCACCAGTCGTAGCCGTCCGGCGCCACCTCGGAGTAAATCCAGATTTCCAGGATATCCTCCATTGCCTGCTTAAAATCCGCTTTCATAATTTCAGGTCTCAATCGGTTCCCCTCCCGTTTTCAAATTCTCATAGTTTTTGGTCATAAAATGCTGATTGGCCCAAGGCTCCGGAATAGGCGCTTCTCCTGTAAGCTTCCGGATATCATTGACGCAGAAGGCGCCGGAAGCAATCAGCTTATCTATGGATTCTGACACGCGGAGCAGATCCACATGCTGGATGCACTTGGTGTCAATCCGGAGATAGGTACCCTGGCAAAAGGCCTGCTGGCCATACCGTTTACGGTTAATTTCTTCGGATACCATATCCGCCAGGGGATCCAGGCAGAAGGTCAAAAACTGCTGCATGGCATCCGAAGTGTCCTGCACCTCGCCGGACAGCAGAGCCGGCGGAATGCCAAAGGCCTTGGCGGTGAAATCGGATACATCGTTCATCATAGCCCGGATATCCCGGGTTGCCTCATTGGAGTAGGTCTTGCTGCCAAGGTCCGTATACTTTAGGCCCCGATACATCGGCAGCACAGCGCTTTCCGCTTGGGCAAAGGATTTGAAATTCTTGTTTTTCAAGTCGTTATAATGCTGCATGGTAGCCGCATCGCCGGACGCTACGGCATCCACTTCCAGGATGCCCTTGGTACCCCGGCTTTTCAGATAGCTGTTCATTCCATAGTCAATCAGCTTCTGATAGGAGGCATACAGGCAGTTGGCGATTTTCCGCATATTCTTCTCAGACAGCCGGAGATACAGCACCTCAGACTGTCGAAAGGTTCTGGAAAAGGTGAAATCCCCAACCCGGACCCCGGAAAAGATGTTCTCATACAAGGCGTATTCCTCCACGCAAAAGGCATCCGCCACCACCAGATCGCCCCCGGATTCCACCACCAGAGCGTGACCATACCGGTACAGCTGGGAAATCCACTTGAGTATAAATTCGCTGCTGTTTTGGTTTTTGTTGGGCGCCACGTTCCACAGGTAATACTCCGGCCCCTTGCATTCTTTTCCTTGGTCAAAGGTGCGGAATTCGCACTTGCAAAGGGCTTTGGCCACCAGATGGACACAGGACCAGAATGCCAGTTCCCGGATATGCAAATCCGCAGAAACAGCCCAGAATTCTTCGCAGGCCATCTCCTCGGATGTGACCTGCTGTAAGTCTCCGCCCAGCTTGGCCAAAATCCATTTCTTAAAATTCAGACCCAAAGCCTCACCCCCCTTATGCTGTAATCACACCCAGATCCGGCAGATCCTGAAGCATGATGCCATTGAGTTCATCTTCACAAACCATAGAGGCAACCAGCGCCATAAAGGGATCTGTTTTTCTGGATTTTGCCTCGATTTTTCCGTAGTAGAAGTTGCCGGTATCCGTTCCCGCTTGCTTGCCGGCACGGATGAGCTTGGTGTTGTTGGCTGCCCATCTAAGCACCGGGTTCTCTCCCCAGATGAAGAATTGGTGGTTAAAGCAGCTGTTTATAACAGGCTGAACCTTCATAATGTCCGAAGGACGAACCAAACGGATATTTTTCCGGGAATCATCAAACCCAATGCTTTCCAGCGCTCTTTTCATCAGCGTATAGCGGTAAGAATCCATCGCGATCTTCCGGATATGGCAGCGCTGGCCCATCCTTGCGATAGATTCCGCCAGCAGATCCGGCGAGATTTCCACATCATCCACCGGGGTGATAAGCCCCTGTTCCGCCCACTGCTGCCAGGGCGCCTGGATCCGTCCCAGCTCCGGGGACTGGAGACACAGCCAGGCGTGGTTGATATCATACCGGATATCACCTTTCCGGAAATGGAAATTGACCGCGGCCCAGTCCCGCAGGGAGGCATAATCAATACCCGCCACACAATCCCAGCCGGTCAGATCGGGCAGGGGCTGGTTGGTGGCTCTGATATTCTCCCAGTCGGTAACCGCCACCTCGTGATCGCTCTGGCGAAGATTCATCCGCTTTGTCATAAAGGCGGGCAGCTGTGCCGGGCTTCGCTTCCAGGTCTGATACTCCTTGCGAATTTCTTCCATCAGGGTGGGATTGTAGGGCAGGGACGGGTTGGCCTTCACCCAGTTTTCCGGGTTGTGGACTTCCTCCCTGGCATCCAGCCGGCAAATAAACGGCAGCAGGCCGTGATCCGGCTGATCCCCATACAAAATCGCCTCGGAATCCTGCATCATTTCATCCAGCGGCCCGTCAATTACATCGCCATTGGTGGTGAAAAAGGAGCGTCTGGGATGCGGCTTTTTACCCAGACCTGTGGTAAAAACATTGATGTTGGCATAGTTTTCATACTGATGGATCTCGTTGAAGATACAGACACCGGATCGCAGGCCATCCTTGCCCTTGGGGCTGTTGGTGCGGCCTTTCAGGACGGATTTGGTTTTCAGCCCGGTCACCTGTTCTTTCGTCCAGTAAAAGTGCCGTTTCAGCTTGCGGGTATACGCCGGATTTCCCAACACCTCCAACACATCCCGCAGCGGCCGCATAGCCTGATCCTCGTTGTTGGCGCAGATAT
>CAZSBD010000056.1:5794-9303 GCA_964605215.1 uncultured Oscillospiraceae bacterium
TGGGCAATGCCGTTGTAGGGCGAGAGCAGGCACAGGCTTTCAAACGCAATGGCCCCGTCCTTGCCAGCGCCGCGCCCCAGCATACAAAACAAGTCTGGCCATCTGGGCATTCCGTCCGCCCGATAGGTGCAAAGATGCAGGGCAAAAACAAAAATCTCCCAGGGGTAAAGCTGCGCAAAGGGAAAGTATCTGGCAAGGCCCAAATAATGCGCCAGCTGCTCCCCATCCGTGTAAATATCCTCGGTATTCAAGCAGGATCGGACGTGTTTCACAAGGGCAATCTGGTCTTTGCAAGCCAGAATTTTCCCGGTTTCCACCGCCTCTATATAGGCCAAAATCCGGGGATGGATCTTGCTACAGGTCATCGTCTTCCACGTCGGCCTGCGCCGGTTTGATCCCCAGCTCCGCCAGCAGCTTGAGCATCTGGGCATTGATCTTGACCAAGTCACCGACAGAGTCATTTTTCTTTAAATTTTCTCCGGCGCTTGTAATGTATAACACAGTCACGCCCCGCTGCTGAATGTCGGCGATCAGCTTGGTTTTGGTATCCCAAAGCGCCATATAATCTTCCACCAGATCCGTGTAATACTGGCCCACGGTGCCGTTACGCTCCAGCTGATCCAGCAGATCCTGGCGAATGGCAATTTTTTTCTTTTCCAGCTTGGTTCTGCCCACGCTCTCACCTCCTTCCGGCTTATGTGTGCGAGGATTTCTCCCTTGTCGGGTTCCCCACGAGTCAAACACCCCCGGATTAATTTCCATTTTTTTGCCCCGGGGGTGTATAAGGTCACCAACGCTCCTGGGTCAGCGGAGATGAGCGGCCTTGATGCCGATAGCCGTGGATCTCCTCGTGGCAGTTATGGCACAGGCTGATCAGGTTCCGCTTTTCCTGCCCATCCGAATCCACAAAGGTCTGGGACAGCGCCAGCTCCGGATGCTGCCGGACATAGCGGACGTGGTGGACAGTGGTTGCCCTGGTATACTTGCCGCGCTTTTTGCAGACCTGGCATTCCCCGTGATCTGCGGCCAGCACCGCCGACCGCAGCTGCAGCCACACCCAGGACGTGTAGAATTGGTGCAGCCTGTCCTCCTGTACCAGCTGCCGGATATATTCCCTTGTCATCGGCTGCCCCATCCGGATTCCTCCCTTCCCGGCAAAATAAAAAAAGAACCCAAACCAACCGATCATTCGGTTTGATTTAGGCTCATGGCTCCCAGGCTCGTGGCTCGATGTCGATGTTAAATTTATGCTTGCAATGCTTGCACTGATACAGCAGGTTACGAACCGCCGTATCCGGACCCACTGGAAACAGCTTGCGCTCACACCTGGGGCAGCGATACCAGCCATTGCGCACATGCGAATCCTCTATCTGATTTTTATTATACACGGTATTCCGGCCTCCTGTCTATAGGGGTTTTCTTTTTTCTACATGGCGGTCGAGAAGTTACAGTGTATTTCAAGTCCGTAAAAAAAGAAGAATCCTTATTTTGTTTTTGCAGATACGCCGCCGTCGGCATGGTATACTTGACATATTTATAAGAAGCAAAGGCGTTGCGGTCTCCGGATTCGATGACATCCATCGCCCCCGGCGGCGCCTCGATGGTGGTGGCATCATCCACCCACGCATACTCGGCCTCCGGCTTTTTCAGGTTGCGGGATCCGGTATACATCCGCTTGCCATTGAGAGATGCTTCCCGCCGCTCCTTGCTCAGGTATCTGGCCCATCCCTCATAGCCTCGCTGCCGGATATAGGACAGATCAATCTGCTCTCCATAGATCCAAAGGCTGCGCATGGTGTCCAGATCATCCTGGGTGGCGTTGATAATTAGGTGATGATGCAGCCGATGATCCCCGTGCTTCCCCTCATTCACATAGATATAGGCAAGCTCCTGCCCTCGGGCTGCCCGATAGTTCCGCAGCTGCCGGATAAACCTGCTCCAAAGCTTTTGCCCTGCCGGATAACTGTCTGGCAAATGCTCCGGGTCATAGGTAAAGGTAACCACCAAATCCGATGGCTCAAAATTGGCAGCCATCAAAAGTTCCAGCTTGCGTGTTGCCGTATTGCAGTTTGTACGAGCCTGGGCGGCAGAAGATATTTTCTTTTTCTCACGCCGGATCTCTTTGGGATCCCGTGGGCTGGCCACAGTATAGACCACATCATAGACCACCCGCCCCGCATAAATCGTTTTTCTTTTTTTCGCCATATTCTTATTTTATGTACTCCCGCATCTCCTTCACCGCGATGGCGCTGTCCCGCAGCATCGCCTCCAATCGGACAACCCGCAGACGCAGCTTGTATTTGGCTGTTGGCCTTGCCGTCTGCATCTGGCAGAGCAGCGCATCCCGTCGCTCCGCCATCCGGCGAATGTTTTCTTCATATTCCGCTATCATGTCCTGAATCTCCATATTCCTCCCCAGCGGATTGCCCCGTCTGCTCTCCGTTACACAAAATGCTTGAGGATGGGATGCTCCAGCACCCGGCGGGCCCGCCGGAAATCCTCCTCTTTGGATGCAAAGTCCTGCCCAATCAGGGTAAGCTTTCGGTTTGCCTCGGCCTGACTGTCTTGCAGGAGAACCAGCTTTTCTAGCAGCCTGTCCCGCTCCTGATCGGAGCTTTGCAAATCTGCGGATTGCTTGGCAAGCGCATCAGACAGCCAATCTATGGTCTGCATCAGCTGTTGCTGTTTCCTGCGCAGCTGTTTATATTTCACCCGAATATTCATATAAGTCCTCCTTTAAAATGGAACTTCTCCGTCATCCTCATCCAGCTCACTGAACTGGGTATCCGGCTGCGCCGCATAGCTATAGGCCTCTGGCTGCTGGGCTGGAGCAGGCGCGTGATTGGTCTGGGAGCCGCAGAAGATCTGTTCCTCGGCGATTACCTCCCAGCTTATGCGGTTGTTACCCTGCTTGTCCTTCCATTTTCGGGACTGCAGCCGCCCGGTTACGATAAACATAGCGCCCTTGTGCATCCACATAGAAGCGAAGTCCGCCTTTTTAGCCCAGGCAACGCAGTCGATAAAATCCGTCTGGAACTTGCCGTCCGGATTCTTATACCCCCGATCCACCGCCAACGTATAAGCGGCAACCGGCACATTCGCCTGGGTGGACCGCAGCTCAGGTTCCCGAACCAGCCGGCCCTGAATCTCAATTTTATTTAACATTTGCATCCTCCTCGATCTGATCCAGTAGTTTTATCGCTAGGCGCATGGCCTCATAAACTTCCCAATGCTCAGCCCGGAACAGCTGATCCACACGGGCCAGTTCCCGCTTTCGCAGCATTTCCTTGTATAACAATTCTCTCGCTCTGTTTAACGTCACCCGTTAGCCTCCCATTCGCATCTGGTTGGGATCGGAAAAGGGATGGGGGTAATCCTTTCGGCAATCCACAGCTTGCGGCCAGCCCTCTGTCATCCGCTGGGTGGATAAATTCAGCGTCATCGGAATTGCCCCGCAAATCCCTTCCTTGTTTTTCTCAATCCGCAGGATTCGCCGGGGATCCTTGTCC
>CAZSBD010000057.1:0-8114 GCA_964605215.1 uncultured Oscillospiraceae bacterium
GCTTTTGGACAATCAGAATATGGTACTTTTTCATCCTGGTGGTAAAAAAAAGTATGCAAAAGGGGATTATCGCTATGTTGGCATCATTCCGTTGGATGCTGTCTTACAGGATGTAACTTTGATTGGTCTTAAATATACCTTGTCTCATAGCAAGCTATATCGCAGTCCGATGATCTCAATCAGCAATGAAGCGATTTCGGCTTCCTTTTCTGTTGAAATTGGAAAGGGGAGGGCGCTGATTGTTTTTTCCGATAAGCTGACAGATTCAAAGAAAGGAAGGAAACATGGAACGATATAAACCACAAGGCGTTTGTGCGGGTGAAATTTTATATGAAGTAAAAGACGGTGTGATTCAGAATATTCAGGTTTTGGGCGGTTGCAACGGAAATTCCAAGGGTATTTGCCAATTGCTTATCGGGATGTCGGTAACAGACGCGATTTCCCGTCTGGAAGGAATCCGATGTGGGATGAAACGGACTTCATGTCCGGATCAGATTGCAAAAGCTTTGAAAAACATACTGTAATCTGCGGGATAGACTTGAAAACTATATCAGAAACTGTTAAAATGTAAGGCGGAAGATTTTTTATTTTCCGCCTTTTTTATTGCTAATCATTAAAATAGAAGATAGAAAGGATGTCGTACATTGAATTCTAAATATGAAAGTCCTTTTTCTGTCAGATATGCCAGTGATGAAATGCTTTACATTTTTTCTCCGGATATGAAATTTACTACTTGGAGAAAGCTTTGGATTTCTTTGGCAAAGGCAGAAATGAAACTGGGTCTGCCCATCACTCAGGAGCAGATTGACGAGATGGAGGCTAACGTAGATAACATCGACTATGAGGTTGCCAGAAAGCGCGAAAAGGAAGTCAGACATGATGTTATGGCTCACGTTTATACTTTCGGTAAGGTTTGCCCGAAAGCTGCCGGCATTATTCATTTAGGTGCTACCAGCGCTTATGTAGGGGATAATACTGATATTATCCAGTTGCGGGAAGGCATGCTCTTGGTTCGAAAGAAATTGGTGCAAGCAATCAAGAAATTATCTGATTTTGCTATGACCTATAAAGACATGCCTACTTTGGGTTTTACCCATTTTCAGCCTGCACAGCTGACCACGGTTGGCAAGCGCGCTACTTTGTGGACTAATGAGTTTTTGATGGATCTGGAGGATTTGGAGCATCGCTTGGCGACTCTGCAAATGCTGGGCTCCAAGGGTACCACCGGCACCCAGGCAAGTTTTATGGAGCTGTTTGATGGTGATACGGAAAAGGTGAAAAAGCTGGAACAGTACATTGCTGAAGATTTCGGCTTTGCTTCCTGTGTTCCGGTTTCCGGTCAAACTTATTCACGGAAGATCGATGCTCAGGTTTTGGCAGTTCTTTCCGGTATTGCCCAGTCTGCCGGCAAATTTGCAACGGATATGCGTTTGCTTCAGCATCTGAAAGAACTGGAAGAACCTTTTGAAGCCCATCAGATTGGTTCTTCTGCGATGCCTTATAAGAGAAATCCCATGCGCTCTGAAAGAATCTGCTCTTTGTCCCGTTATGTGATTTTGGATTCTATCAATCCGGCAATGACTGCTTATAACCAGTGGTTTGAACGGACTCTGGATGATTCTGCTAATAAGCGAGTTTCCATTCCGGAAGCTTTTCTGGCAATAGACTCAATTTTGAATATCGTAATCAATATTGTCTCCGGTATTGTCGTTTATCCCAAGGTAATTCATCAACGAGTTATGCATGAATTGCCCTTTATGGCAACAGAGAATATTATGATGAGCGCTGTAAAAAAAGGCGGTAACCGTCAGGAGCTTCATGAAAGAATTCGAGTTCATTCTATTGCAGCTGGCAAGCGTATCAAGGAAGAAGGTCTGGACAATGATTTGATTGACCGAATCGCTGCAGATCCCATGTTTGGTTTAAAAAAAGAAGATATTATCAAGGAACTGGATCCAACGCTTTATGTAGGCAGAAGCTCACAGCAGGTAACAGATTTTGTGGAAAACATCGTAATGCCTAAAATAAGCAAATATTTGGACGGTAGCGATATGAAGATTGAAATCAATCTTTAAGTAGGAGGAAAAAGAAATTGAAAAAAAGCGTAATGTCCTTTTTTGCGATTTTGCTTGTCATTATCTTTATGGGTGCAATCGCAGTATTTGGATTGAATTTGGGATTCGTGACAATTCCAAGCGTATTGGATGAGGATAACGGTATTCGCCGTGGTCTAGATCTGGTGGGCGGTTCCACCATTACATTTGAAGCCGATCTGGCCGATGATTATAATATGAGCAAATTAGATTCCGATATGGTCACAGCACAGGCTCTGCTTCGTTCTCGTTTGACCTACTTAGGTTATACAGAAGCCGTTGTTTCCAAGGCTGGTGACACTCGGATCAAAGTAGAAATTCCGGCTATCAAAAACCCGGAAGATGCCGTATCTGTATTGGGTGCTACAGCTCAACTGCAGTTTTTGGATGCAGATGGTAATGTAGTTCTAGATGGTTCTGATATTAAAAGCGCGGAATCTGTCTATGGTAAGACTTCTGAATCTTCCCTTGGTTCTCAGTACTATGTATCCGTTAAATTTAATAAAGGTGCTCAAGAAAAATTTGCAACTGCAACAGCGGCCGCAGCTCAGAGAGCTTCCGAAAACAAAAACTATATCTCCATTGTATTGGACAATGATGTAATCAGCCAGCCTTCTGTAAGCAAGGAAATCAATGACGATGGCTGTATCATTGAAGGTAACTTCACAGAAGAATCTTCTTCTCTGCTGGCCAGCCAGATCAATATTGGTCAGCTGCCCTTCAGTTTAAAGCAGGTACAGCTCAGTTCTGTCGGCCCGCAGCTTGGTGAAAAAGCCTTGTCTACCAGCTTAATGGCCGGTCTGATTGGTATTATCCTGGTTGCACTGTTTATGATCTTCATTTACCGAATTCCTGGTTTGGTTTCTGTAATCGCCCTGGCTTTCTATGTCGTTCTGGTTGCTATTATTCTGGCTATTGCCCGAATCAATCTGTCTTTGCCGGGTATTGCAGGTATCCTATTGGGTATTGGTATGGCCGTGGATGCTAACGTGGTTATTTTTGAAAGAATCAAAGAAGAGCTAAAAAGCGGAAAGACTATTCGAGCGTCTATCGATTCCGGCTTCCATCGCGCGTTTACAGCGGTCATTGACTCTAATGTCACGACTCTGATCGCAGCAATCGTTCTGTTCTGGAAGGGCACAGGTACGATTGTTGGTTTCGCTTCCACTTTGGGAATTGGCGTTATTGTATCTATGTTTACAGCAATTACTGTAACCCGCTTCCTCCTGAACCGTATGGTAGACTTTGGTGCGAAAAACCTAGCCTTGTATGGCATTCGTCCAGAAAAGGAGGATGTTAAGTAATGAAAGCTAAATTCTCTATTTTAAAGAATTCTAAAATTTTTGCCATCATCTCTTGTATCTGCATTATCACGGGTCTGGTCAGTGTAATTCTACTTCCTTTTGGCAAAAATTTATTCACTCTGGATCTGGATTTTGCTGGTGGTACCAGTATGCAGTTTGAAATGAACCAGACTGTAACAGCAGATATCAATGATGAAGTCTCTGCTTTATTCGAAAAGGCAACTGGCGAAAAACCCTCCAGCGTACAAGCAACCGGTGACAATGGCACGCAGGTCGTAATTAAATCTACAGATATTGATACCACTTTGCGTGCTGCTGTTATTGACGCTATGCAGAAAAAATATAATTTGACAGATGACGAAGTGTTGTCTGTAGAAAATGAAAGTGCTTCTGTTGGTAAGGATATGCAAAGAGCTGCCGTTATTGCTTCTGTTTTGGCTGTTGTATTGATGCTGATTTACATCACGATTCGATTTGAATTCACCTCAGGTCTGGCAGCTGTTACTTGTCTGGTACATGACTTGATGGTAATGCTCAGCGTTTATGTAATTTTCCGAATTCCGCTGAATACGAACTTCATTGCAGCTGCACTGACTATTTTAGGTTATTCCATCAATGCTTCTATCATTGTATTTGACCGTGTCCGTGAAAATCGGAGAAAAGCTCGGAGAGAAAGTTTTGCAGATATCTGTGAAAAGAGCATCTGGCAGACCGTTCCCAGAAGTATATATACAACCATTACCACCTTCATTATGGTTGCACTGCTGTTTATCTTTGGCGTAGATTCTATTAAGAACTTTACACTCCCGATTATGGTCGGCTTAATTAGTGGTGCATATTCTTCTATCTTCCTAGCAGCGCCTTTGTGGAACTTCTACAAGAAAGTTTTTCATAAGAAAAAGGCTTAATCATTAAATTTTGATATGCAAAAACCGTCTGCAGCAGCAGACGGTTTTCCTTTTGCAAAACTTGTTGCTGAACCGTTAATATGATATAATAGGTTCAAATTCTTTTCCAACGCAATCGAATTAAAATGAGGATACCTATGGAAATTTCAAAATTTGACTTAAAATATACAGCACTTCGCAAAGCAATTATTGAAACTTATTTCAAACACTTAAATCCTATGCAGCGCAAAGCTGTCTTCCAAACAGAAGGTCCGCTGCTAGTTTTAGCAGGTGCCGGAAGCGGAAAGACTACAGTTCTCATCCAGCGAATTATTTATTTGCTTCGTTTTGGCAATGGCTATCATTGGGATTTAGCACCAGATAATGCCACACCGGAGGATCTGATGTTTTTAGCTGAATATTTATCTCAGCCTACAGAGGAAAATCAGGAAAAAGCAGAAAGACTATGTGCAGTCTGCCCGGCAAAGCCTTGGGAAATCATTGCTATCACCTTTACTAACAAAGCTGCAAAGGAATTAAAAGAGCGTTTGATTCAAGGAGTTGGACAGGAAGATGCGGATTGTATTTGGGCTCAAACTTTCCATTCTGCCTGTATGCGAATTTTAAGACGAGATATTGATAAAATAGGCTATGACACCAATTTCACGATTTATGACGAAGATGATAAGAAAAAAGTTCTCGCAGAGACCATTCGAAGCTTCTCTCTGGATGAGAAAATGTTTGATGTAAAAGTTATCGCTAATCAGATCAGCCGAAGCAAGGATCAGCTCAAAACTGCGGCGATGATGGAACAAGAGGCCGGTAGTAATTTTTTTAAAGGAAAGATTGCTCAAATTTATCAAGCGTATGCGAAAAAACTAAAGGCTGCCAATGCTTTAGATTTTGATGATATTATTATGAAAACAGTTGAGCTGCTGCAAAAATATCCCGAGGTCTTAACCTATTATCAAAACAAATTTCGTTATGTTATGGTAGATGAATATCAGGACACGAATTATGCCCAATATGTTCTGACTTCTTTGCTGGCAGGCGGTTATGAAAATATTTGCGTAGTCGGTGATGACGATCAAAGTATTTATAAATTTCGCGGTGCTAATGTTACCAATATTTTGGAATTTGAAAAGAACTATCCCAATGCGGTCACCATTCGTCTGGAGCAAAACTATCGTTCCACGCAAAATATCCTGACAGTGGCCAATGAACTGATTCGAAATAACCATCAGCGGAAGGGAAAAGAGCTTTGGACGGACAATCAAAAAGGCAATAAAATTAAGCTTCATCAGTCGGATACCCAGGAAGGAGAGGCGGATTATATTGCTAGAACCATCCTGAATGGATTTGATGAAGGAAAGCACTGGAGCGATTTTGCAGTCCTTTATCGAAATCATGTTCTTTCCAATAATATTGAACGAGCCTTTAAATCCAACAGTATTCCTTATCGAATCGTCAGCGGCCTGCGATTTTTCGACCGAGCAGAGGTCAAGGATATGCTAGCTTATTTATGGGTCATTGAAAATCCTTCGGATACACTGCGTCTGCTCCGAATTATCAACAATCCTTCTCGTAAAATCGGAGCAAAAGCGTTAGAAACTGCGCAGCAGCTGTCTTCTGAGAAACAAGTATCTTTATTTGAAATTGTCAGCCATGCCAGTGATTATCCGGAATTATCTAGAACAGCCAAAGCCATGGAAAGTTTTTCTTCAATGATTTTTAATCTACGGAAGATGAAAGAGCTTTTGCCCATTGATGAGTTGTATGAAGAATTATTGAACCAAAGCGGCTATTTGGCCGCTTTGGAATTGAAAGACAATCAGGAATCCCACGGACGGATTGAAAATATTATGGAATTAAAATCCAATTTAGTGGAATTCATTAACCGGGCAGAAGAGCCGACCTTAGCTGCCTTTCTGGAGGAAATGGCTCTGTTCACCAATTTTGACCAGGTAGACGCCAACGCAGATGCTGTGATTATGATGACTGTTCACAGTGCAAAAGGTTTGGAATTCCCTCATGTATTCTTATGCGGCATGGAAGAGGGAATCTTCCCTGGATTCCGAGCTGCTGAAAGGGAAGAGGATATGGAGGAAGAACGTAGGCTTTGTTATGTAGCTATCACAAGGGCAAAGGAACAGCTATATTTGACTTGCACCTCCCGCAGAATGATGTACGGTCAAACTCGATATTCCAGACCTTCTAAATTTATTTCTGAATTACCGGAGGAATATTTAGATTCCAATTTGACTAGTTCGGATCTTGCTCCAAAATCCTTGGAAGAGGAGTTTTCTTTCTCTAAAATTTCTCCATCTACTTATCATTCATCTTTACTGAAACAACAAACATCTCAACCTGCTGTTTTTGTACAGGTAGGAGATCGGGTAAAGCATAAGGCCTTTGGTATTGGAACCATAGTTTCTGCTAAAGCAATGGGCGGCGACCAGCTTTTAGAAATTGCTTTTGAAGAAAAAGGGAACAAAAAACTTATGGCCAAAAGCGCTATGCAGTTTATGCAAAAAATATAAAAAGACGATAAAAAGCTCTTAATTGTTAATCCGCAGTTAAGAGCTTTCATCGTCTTTACTATCGTTTGGGCAACACCTTTTGAAATTGCATTATTCTTTTTACCCCGAATGGCTTGCGGGTTATCAGAATAAAAAGCGCAATAATTATAGTTTATTATAACCGTAATAAAGACGATAGCAAATGTTTTGAAGTTCATTTCAGAGAAGAGGAGTAAGCTATTCTTCTTTTTCATCAGAGGACTCAAGAGCCTGACTTTGATCATCCTTTTTCACCTTTTCTCTTTTGAATTTTGACAAAGGATTCTGTGATAAAGCCCTTTGCAAATTTTCATCGGCTGTATGCGTGTAGATCATGGTTGTATTTACATTATCATGACCTAAAACCTCTTGCAGTGTTCGGATATCCACGCCATTTTGATACATAAGAGTCGCTGCTGTGTGGCGCAGTTTGTGCGCAGAATATCCTTTGTCACCCAAACCGGCAGCTTTTAAATGTTTTTTTACCAGCCATTTCACGGTCTGTACGTTAATTCTGCGTGAATTTCGACTGATAAATAAAGCCTTGGCATCTTTTTCACAAGGCGTCAACCTTTTTGGAAGATAAGCATTCAACGCTTGTATGCATGAGTCATTTAAATACAAGACACGTTCTTTGTTGCCTTTTCCTAAAACCCGGATGTGATTTTCCTGAACATCCTCCAAATTAAGGCCAGCTAATTCGGATACCCGCAAACCGCAATTTAAGAAAAATGTCAAAATGCAATAGTCCCGCTCCTTAAATGTGCCATCCACATTTTCCAGAAGCATCATAGCTGCATCTACAGAAAGATATTTGGGGAGTATTTCTTTTTTGTATTTTGGTAAGTCTAGTTGTGCGATAGGATTTACATCCAGTAAATGCACTTTATCTGTCAAATATTTGAAATAGGTGCGCAGAGCGGAAACCTTACGGGCTCGGGATTTGGCGCTTAAGCCAACAGCGGAATATTTGCTGTTGGGCTGAGTCGGGCGTTCCTGAGCCATAAAATTTAAATAAGCATAAACATCATTTAAGGTGATTTGACGAATTATGTTGATATCCAGAATATCCAAAGAAATCTCATTAAATTTTTGATCCGCTGGACACAAATTTTTATATTGAAAAATGAAACGAAAAAAATTTCGCAGATCTAAATAATATTCATGAACAGTTCGAGGAGATTTTCCTTGAATTGTTTGCAGATTAATTAAATAATCTCGCAAAATTGGTGGTAAATGATAATAATTATTTGAATTTGGCATAATAATAAA
>CAZSBD010000057.1:8124-9214 GCA_964605215.1 uncultured Oscillospiraceae bacterium
ATTGAATTTTGAGAGAATATAATCCCTCCAATTATACAAAATCTACATTTTGTATAATTGAATGTCTTTTGTTTAAGGGGCGAATTTCGCCCCTCTATCCTTTGTTCTCTACTTTAATAATTTTGTCAGTTCTTCTAAAAATGTATTAATATCTTTAAACTGACGATAAACTGAAGCAAACCGCACATAAGCAACTTCGTCAACATCTTTTAATTTCTGCATGACCAATTCGCCAATAGACGTGGATGGAATTTCTTTTTCCAATGCACTATATAGTTCCTGTTCAATTTCGTCTACAATTTTATAGACATGTTCTGCTGTCACTGGCCGTTTTTCACAGGATTTCACAATACCGTTAAACAGCTTTTGTCGATCAAAGGTTTGTCTGGAACCATCCCGTTTCACCACGATCAGCGGAACGCTTTCTATGGTTTCATAAGTGGTAAATCTTTTATGGCATTTCAGACATTCCCGGCGGCGACGAATACTTGTACCTTCGTCTGTTGGCCTGGAATCAATAACCTTACTTTCTAAATGCGCACAATAAGGACATCTCATAAAAAAACCACCTGCCGTTCTTACTATATTTATTGTATCACATTTTTTTGGTAGAAGAAACCCTTTTATTGAATGAATTCTCTCAACTTTGCAATGGCTTTTCGTTCAATTCGAGATACCTGTACCTGTGAAATCCCCAAAATTTTTGCGCTGGAGGTTTGCGTTAACCCCTTATAAAAACGGAGCAAAATAACTTGTTTTTCTTTTTCCTCCAATTGATGGATGGCGCTGCGCAGGGATAAATTTTCTGTAATTCTTTCTTCAATTCCATCGTCTCCCAAATAATCCTCCACAGCGCCTGAATTCTCATACAGTGTTTGCTGTAAAGAGATTAGCGGGAACATTGCGGTTTCCGATGCCGCAATTTCTTCTGGCGAAACATTTAATTTTTCTGCTAACTCGTATACGGTAGGTTCTCTCCCAGTCAAGACCTCCATCTCTTGCCTGGCCCGATTAATTTTGGCTGCCATTTCCTTGGTACTGCGGCTGATTTTAATCATAGAATCATCCCGCAAATACCGACGGATCTCTC
>CAZSBD010000058.1:0-7303 GCA_964605215.1 uncultured Oscillospiraceae bacterium
TTTTGGCGGCAGACCCAATTCCCATACCTGTCCGGTCTGCACCGGTATGCCCGGCTCCCTGCCCGTCCTGAATAAGCAGGTCGTGCATTATGCGGCCAAAATGGGTTTGGCTACCAGCTGCACCATCAACCGTTTGTGCAAATCCGACCGAAAGAATTACTTTTATCCTGATCTGCCTAAGGCTTACCAGATCTCCCAGTTTGATGTGCCGATCTGCGAAAACGGTGTAGTAGAATTTTATGTGGGAGACGAAAAAAAGTCTTGCCGTCTGGAGCGTATCCACTTTGAGGAAGATGCAGGCAAGCTGCTCCATGAGGAGATCGACGGCACGGTAATCGACTTTAACCGGTGCGGCGTGCCGCTGATTGAAATGGTCACCAAACCGGATCTCCATTCCAGCGCTGAGGCCAGAGAGTTCCTGGAAATGATTAAGAGCATCTTATCCTACTTAGACATTTGCGACTGTAAGATGGAAGAAGGCTCTATGCGCTGTGACATCAACGTGTCGATTCGTCCCGAGGGCACTACCGAGCTGGGCACCCGTGTAGAGATGAAGAATGTCAATACCTTCTCTGGTGCTGTTCGCGCCATTGATTATGAGATTGCCCGCCAGATTGACGTGCTGGAAAGCGGTCAGCAGGTGCGGCAGGAGACCCGCCGCTGGGATGATGTGAAGCAGAGAAACACCGTCATGCGTACCAAGGAGGATGCGGAGGATTACCGCTACTTCCCGGATCCGGATCTGATCGCTGTAGAGATTGATGACGACTGGATGGCGCAGATTCAAGCCGAAATTCCTGAGCTGCCTTTGAGCCGTTATGAGCGCTATATTCAGGAATACGGGATGAAGCCTATGGAAGCCCGCCAGATCGCGGATTCCTTTGCCAAGGCAAATTTGCTGGATACAACGGTAGCCAAGGGCGCACAGCCCAAGGCAGCAGCAAACTGGATTCTCAGCGATATCTCCAAGTATTTAAACGATACAGGCAAGGAGTTGGAGGAGACAAAGCTGACAGCGGACAAGCTGCTCTCTATGCTCGGCCTTATTGAAAAGGGCAGCATCAGCGGAAATGCCGGCAAAAAGGTGCTGGTGGAGCTATTTGAAACGGATGAGGAAATTGATTCCATTGTAGATCGTCTGGGCCTCAAGCAGGTCAGCGATGAAGGCGCTATCGCCAAACTGGTGGACGAGGTTTTGGCAAAGAATGAAAAGTCTGTAAATGATTATAAAAACGGAAAGAAAAATGTCATTGGCTTCCTGGTTGGTCAGTGTATGAAGGCTTCCAAGGGTCAGGGCAATCCCCAGGTTATCAATAAATTGCTGGCGGAGAAATTAGAACAGCTGTAAAATTTTAAAGATAGATATAGCAGTCATGGGAATGGCTGCTATTTTTTATGTTGGTTTTATCAACAGAAAAACAATATGTATAAAAAGCATTTTGGGAAATTATGAAAAAAGATGAAATCTAAAAAATAAAGAAAAAGCTATTGACGATTTTTTTTTAAAATGAAATAATAAAAGAACTGGAATTCCTGTTTGGAAAGGATTGCAACGCTCGAAAGGGAAGGGTGTATCAGCATATCAATTGCTGACAATAGCAGTAGAATTGCGATGAAAAAATTCATCGGTGTGAATGATAGTGAGGAATCGGATATGGCTCAAGTAGTAGCAATGGGAGAACTTCTGATTGATTTTGCGACAAAGGAAGTGGATGAGAGCGGATACCCGCTTATGAAGGCAAATCCTGGCGGTGCGCCCTGTAATTTTCTTGCAGCTTTGCAGAAATATGGTGTAAAAGCCAGCTTTATTGGAAAAGTGGGAAAAGATGCATTTGGCAATATGCTGATAGAAACCTTACGGCAGGCGGGGATTGACACAGTGGGTATCACGCAGACGGAAGATTATTTCACAACCCTTGCCTTTGTTACGTTTGATGATTTCGGAGACCGGGAATTTAGCTTTTGTAGAAAACCTGGTGCGGATACCCAGATTACCTTTGACGAATGCAATCTTTCGCTGATTGATCAGACGGATGTATTTCACTTCGGCACTCTGTCACTTACTGCGGAGCCGGCCTGCTCTACAACTCGGCAGTTGGTAGCATATGCAAAGGAACAGGGAAAAATGATTACATTTGACCCCAATCTGCGTAAACCTCTTTGGGATACAATGGAGCGCGCAAAAGCGGAAATTCTATGGGGCCTTGCGCAAGCGGACGTGGTTAAAATCAGCGATGAGGAAGTGGAATTCCTCTGGGGCTGCACACCGCATGAGGGTGCAAAAAAGATTATAGAGGAATATGCCGTAAAAGCCGTGTTTGTCACCCTTGGCCCTAACGGGTGCTTGTATAAGACAAAAAAGGCAGAGGGCGTTGTACCGTGTCCTTCCGTAAAGCCAGTGGACACCACAGGAGCCGGTGATATTTTTGGCGGAAGCGTAGTTAGTGGTTTGTTAGACACACAAAAGCCTGTAGAGGAACTGACCGATGGGGAACTGGCTCAGGTTACCCGTTTTGCCTGTACAGCAGCCAGTCTGTCCACGGAGCATCCGGGCGGTATCAAATCTGTTCCGGAGTACGAAACGGTTTTGGAGGCTATGCGGTAAGCAAAAATTTATATAGCAAGATTTTTTTAAAAAGACTGGTCAAATTTCTGATCCGTCTTTTTGCATTTAGATGATAGGAAACTGTTTGTGATAATACAATGCAGAGGATTAATTTTACATTTTTTAGTTGCAATTTTATTACAAATAAGATTGGACGGTTCTTTGACCGCTAAATGGGTGAGCTTTTTCAGCCTGATATTTTACGATAAACAATCTAAGTTTACACCAAAAATATAAAAAAAATGACATGCAAAATCAACATGATTTTCCATGTAAATTCGGCTTCGAAAGGCTCACTTCGATTTGCTTTTATTGGAAAATAGCAGAGACGGAGATCGAAAATCATCGTGCTCGGCCTGTTATTTTTTTTGGATAGAACAAATTATAGAACAAATTAAATACTTGGTAAATTTATGCATATTTAACAAAAAAATTATTTATAAATTTACTAGGCTAAAGCTTGAAATTAAAAAATTTGAAAAAAATAAACAAAATTCAGGTGGGGTATCTCAAAGAAACGGAGAAAATAAAAAAGCCAATTAATAAATACTTGACATGTAATTATTGCGGGTGTTATGGTGTTGTTGTAAAAACATTATATGTAAAATTAATTTACAGAAATAAATTTAGAATATATGTATACAAAGGAAGACTTTGGCTGAGAGACAATGAAATCTGATTTTAGCTGTACGATATAGAAAAGATTTATTTTTGTAATTGATTTATAGAATTAAAGAAAGGAGAAAACAATTAGCATGGGAATCATCGAGAAAATGCGGCTAGATGGTAAGAAAGGCTTTGTTACAGGTGCTGCCAGAGGTATTGGTAAGTGTACTGCAACAGCTTTTGCAGAAGCAGGTGCTGATCTGGCAATCGTTGATTTAGATCTGGAAACAGCACAGCAAACTGCAAAAGAGATTGCAGAAGCAACAGGGCGCAAGGTTATTGCAATTGCTTGTGATGTGACAAAAGAAGATCAAGTTCAGGCAATGGTTGATCAGGTCGTAGCAGAGTTTGGCGGATTAGATTTTTGCCACGCCAATGCAGGTATCTGCATCAATGTAGCTGCAGAAGAGATGAGTTATGCACAGTGGTCAAAGAACATTGATATCAATCTAAATGGCATTTTCCTGACAGATGTCATTGCTGGCAGGTATATGCTGGCACATGGCGGTGGCTCTATTATCAATACAGCATCGATGTCAGGTCATATTGTAAATGTACCCCAGCCACAGTGTGCATATAACTCATCCAAGGCAGCAGTCATTATGCTGACAAAGTCTCTGGCAGTTGAATGGGCAAAAAAAGGTGTTCGCGTAAATTGCATCAGCCCGGGGTATATTGGAACAGATTTGACTCTGAGTTCTCCGTCACTTCAGCCCTTGATTGAGAAATGGAACGCTATGGCTCCAATGGGCAGACTTGGAAAGCCGGAAGAACTAGAGTCTATTTGCGTATACCTGGCAGGAGATACATCTACATTTACAACTGGCTCCGATATTGTCGTGGACGGTGCATTTACATGCTTCTAAAGCGTGTGGAAATTTAATTATATTAGGATTTAAAATAAGTAGGAGGACGAACATGAAAAAGAAACTGATTGCAATTTTGGTTGCCGCATGCATGGTGACCGGCTTGCTGGCTGGTTGCGGCAATAATTCTGGAGATGTCAGTTCCACATCAGAGTCAGAGTCTAAGAACTCTACCGGCACTACAGAAGGTATTCAGGCTGATGATGCATTGTATGCACAGGCAGATCTGTCTACCTTGAAAGACAAGAAGATTGGTATTACAATCCAGTCTCTGAGAAATGCTTATTGGGCTGGCGTTATGTCCGCACTGGAAGAAGTGCTGAAGGAAAATGGCGCTCAATATACCATCGTTGCTTGCGATGATAACTCCGCTGAGCAGATCGGCCAGATTGAAAACTTTATTTCTTCCGGCTGTGACCTGATTATGGTACATCCTTCTGATGCAAATGCAGTAGAAGATGTTTGCGCTGAAGCAAGAGATGCTGGTATCAAGGTAATGTGCTGGGACGATCCGATGGAAAATACCGATGGTAACTGGATTCTGGACAACACAAAGTTGGGTATTGAGATCGGTAAGTTGGCTGGCGATTTCATCAGCACCTACTACAGCGAAGACAACAAGGCTGAAGTAGCTGTTCTGGGCTATCCGCAGACTAAGGTTCTTAAAGAGAGAGGCGACGGCATTAAGCAGGGTCTGGAAGAGTCTGCAGCTGGTAAGTATGAAATTGTAGCCGAGCAGCCTGCACTGGAACCCAACGAGGCACAGACTGTTATGGAGACCATTCTGCAGAAGAATCCGGATTGTAAGGTTGTAACCGGTATCGGTGCTGGTCCTATGATTGGTGCAAACGAAGCTCTGGTTATTGCAACCGGTGGTACTATTCCGGAGGATATGGGCGTATTCACAACTGACGTTACCAAGCAGCAGCTTGAGCAGCTGATGGACGAAGGTGCGGCTTCCAAGGGCATCATTGGTTTCGAGGGTTCTGATGTACAGACCGCAACCGCTTGCGCATCTATGTTCGCTTTGATTCTGAACAATCAGCTGGAAACTCAGAACATTTTCCGTCAGGTAGCTCCGATCACAGCTGATAATGCAGCAGCTATTATGTCTGAGATGAAGTAAAGTATCCTGGTAAATTATAATATGGGTTAATAACTGTGCCGCTGCCGAGTGTGGATTCCGTGCAGCGGCACTTGATAATCGGAGAATTATTCTCTGACAACGGAGGTATCTGATATGCGTGAAGAATATGTACTCGAACTGGAACATATCAGAAAAGAATATCCAGGCGTTGTTGCGCTGAAGGATGTTACACTGAAACTGCGAAAAGGTGAGATTCTTGCTCTGATTGGTGAGAATGGTGCAGGAAAATCCACCTTGATTAAAACCTGTTCCGGTGCGGTAGTTCCCACATCCGGAAAAATCCGGATCAATGGTAAGGAATTTGACAAAATGACTCCGCAGCTTGCAGCAGAAAATGGTATTGCCATCATTTATCAGGAATTTAATAATGTTGGCGAACTTTCTGCAGCAGAAAACTTGTTCCTAGGAAGAGCAATTCGTAAGGGCATCGTAATTGACAGAAAGGCAATGGAAGAAGAAGCCGCAAAGGCTTTTGCGCAGCTACAGATTAAAATTAATCCAAAAGAGCTGGTAAAAAATCTATCTGTCGGCTATCAGCAGATGATTGAAATTGCCAAGGCCATTCAACAGAATGCTCAGGTACTGATTATGGATGAGCCGTCAGCACCGCTTACAAATAATGAAGTTGAAAATATGTTTAAGGTGGTTGAACTTCTTCGGGAAAGAGGAGTCTCCATTATTTATATATCCCATCGTCTGGAAGAAATTTTCCGTCTTTCAGACCGTATTGAGGTCATTCGTGATGGCGAATATGTGGATACCCTCATTACGAAAGAAGCCACGGTTGATCAGCTGATTACCATGATGGTTGGTCGTGAAATGACCCAGCAATTTCCGCCCAGAGAACCATGCATTGATTATGACAAGGTTGTGCTTGAGATGAAAGATGTATGCGGTAACGGCGATATTGATATGAACCTGAAGATCCACGCTGGTGAAGTACTGGGTTTGGGTGGCCTGGTTGGCGCTGGCAGAACAGAGTTGGCAGAAGTGCTGTTCGGCGCTGCTCGTAAAGAATCTGGACAGATCCTGCTCAATGGCAAGGAAATCAATCCCAAAAGCCCCAGAGAAGCAATCGACTTGGGTATTGCCCTTGTTCCGGAAGACAGAAAACGTCACGGTGCACTTCTTGGCATTTCGATTAAGAATAATATCAATATGCCGATTTATGAACGTATCTCCAAGGCGAGTGTCATTAATTCAGGTATTGAAAAAGGAAATGCTGACAAGTATATGAAGGAAATCCAGATTAAGGCTCCTTCATATCAACAGCTAGTAAAGAATCTGAGCGGTGGTAATCAGCAAAAGGTTATTCTTGGTAAATGGCTGGCGGCTGATTCACAGCTGATTATTTTTGATGAACCGACAAGAGGCATTGATGTAGGTGCAAAATATGAGATCTACAAATTGATCAATACTCTGGTTGAACAAGGCCGAAGCGTGCTGATGATTTCCTCTGAAATGGAAGAACTTATGGGTATGTCTGACAGAATCATTGTGCTGGCTGAGCGTAGAATGACAGGCGAACTTCAGAAAGAGGAATTCGATGCCGATAAAATCATGGCGTATGCATCAGCAATCGTAAATGGTGCAGAATAGGAGAATGGAAATGAAGAGATTTATAAAGAGTAACGCGATTTGGCTGGTATTCATTGCTATGGTCATCATTTTCTCCATTGCAAACCCGAACTTCATCAGAATATCCAATATCGTGGCTATTTCCCGTCAGGTAGCAGTATATGGTATTGCTTCTATTGGTATGACTTTCGTAATTTTGATTGCCGGTATCGATTTGTCTACAGGCTCCATTATTACATTGGTAAACATTTTGTGCGCTTTTGTTATGGTTAACCTGGGCGTAAATATGTGGTTAGCAGTGATTATTGCTCTGGTCGTTGCGACCTTGGTCGGTGTGCTGAATGGTTTTATGGTATCCTCTATCGGAATTCCTGCTCTGATTGCCACTTTTGCTACACAGACAATCTTTGAAGGTGTTGCTTATCTGATTTGCGGCGGTAT
>CAZSBD010000058.1:7313-9001 GCA_964605215.1 uncultured Oscillospiraceae bacterium
GATTTCCGGTTTCGATAAGAACTTCGGTATCTTTGGCAGATCATCCGTTGGCATAGTACCTGTCAGCGCTATCATTATGATTGTGTGCTTTGCCCTTGGCAGCTTCATCCTGAATAAAACATATTTTGGCCGTTATTTCTATGCAATTGGTGGTAACGAAGAAGCAGCTGAGCTTTCCGGCATCCGCGTAGGTCGTGTAAAGTATTTGATCTACTCTCTGTCTGGTTTCTTTGCTGGTCTGGCAGGTATCGTAATGCTGTCTCGTACCGGTTCCGGTCAGGCTACCGCAGGTCTGGGTTATGAATTCGATGTCATCACTTGCGTAGTCCTGGGTGGCGTATCCGTTAACGGTGGTTATGGCAAGATGTCTGGCGTTATCGCAGGTGTTTTGATCATCGGTTCTTTGACAAACGGTATGATCCTTATGGATGTAAACTCTTACATGCAGATGGTCGTAAAGGGTGTCGTTCTTGCAATCGCTGTAGGTATTGACTGTATGTCCAAAAAGCGTCAGGTTGTGTAAAAAGGTAAAAGAAAGGTGATTTGATTAAGACCGTGTTCTGGTTCGTCTATGATTCCATAGGACTTTATGTCGTATCTTATAGGAAAAGACGAAAGCAGGGTACGGTCTTTTTAAGGTTGTTATGTACGAATTGAATCCTAATTGGCAGAAATATTATGAGAATCTGGAACCGGAAGAACGAGGCCGTATTTTGGAGGAGATTATCGCTTGCGAGGAAGATGACGGGGCCAATGATTTTCGTAGACAATTATACAAAGAACGGTATACAGACCCAAAGGATGAAAAACGATCCGTGGATAATTTTCTATGGAAATGTGTTTTTTTGCCGGGGTTATACAGAAAGAGAAGATTCCTGTTTGGAAATGTAAAAAAAGAATGTGTAAGAACTGCAGAGGAAATGCATTTGCTGGAACTGGAAAGGCTAAGCGAAGCAGAGAAAAATGCTCTGTATTGGGAATTTCGAAACGCTGTGGGCAGATACCTGATGACATGTCAGGGCGACCGATATGGCAAGCGCCTGTTTGGCATGAAAAGCGCAAGCAAGGATCAAAAACAGATTTCAGCTTGTGAAGATGTATGGATGATGTCAAGGGGCATAGCGAGAACTTCTGGGTTAGAGAATGAAATGCGTATCTTCTGTGATGCAGCCCATGATGAACTGATGTCCTGGTTTCCGCAGGGAGAGCAGGTTTGCAAAAGAATGGAAGAAAATCACAAATAAAAATATAGTATGAGGGTTCATTATGAATGTAAAAGAAAAAATTTTAGCAGGTCAGACTGCACTGGGAATTGAATTTGGCTCTACAAGAATTAAGGGAGTTTTAACGGATTATGATGGCAATGTTTTGGCAGTTGGCAGCCATGATTGGGAAAACTCTTTGATTGATGGCGTATGGACCTACAGTTTGGAAGATGTTGATGCAGGCATGGTTGACTGTTATGCGTCTTTGTGCCAGGATGTAATGGAAAAATACGGTGTTGAAATTACAACGTTGGGAGCAATCGGCATCAGCGCAATGATGCATGGCTATGTGGCATTGGATGCCCAGGATCGCCAAATCGCAAGATTCCAGACCTGGAGAAATACAAACACAGAGCAGGCAGCAGATCAGCTGACAGAGTTGTTTGATTTATTGCAAATGTCTGATGACGAAATACGCAATGA
>CAZSBD010000059.1:0-8929 GCA_964605215.1 uncultured Oscillospiraceae bacterium
CTTTCCGCCAATTGGAACAGAGAAGGCGTTTCTTCAATAAAGGTGGTGTAGCATTTGCCCTTCTGGAAGGTTTCATTGTTGAGTACGTTAATCAGGAAAGCGATATTGGTCTTAACACCACGGATACGCATTTCCTCCAGCGCACGGACAGACTTACGGATGGCGCCCATAAAGGTACGGTCGTAGGAAATCAGCTTAACCAGCAAGCTGTCGTAGAAGGGCTTAATCTCAGCGCCGGGATAGGCATTGCCGCCGTCCAGACGCAGGCCATTACCGGCACCGGAACGGTATACAGTGACCTTACCGGTATCCGGCAGGAAATTGTTGGCCGGATCCTCGGTGGTAACACGGGTCTGAATGGAGTAGCCACGCAGCACAACAGAATCCTGAGAAGGAATGTTGATCTCGGGGGAATTCAAAGGATAACCTTCCGCTGCAAGGATCTGAGTCTGCACAATATCAATGCCGGTTACCATCTCGGAAATCGTATGCTCAACCTGGATACGGGGATTCATTTCAATGAAGTAAGGATTGTTGTCAGCATCCACCAGGAATTCCAGGGTGCCGGCGTTGCGGTAGCCTACCTGCTTCGCCAGACGGATAGAGCTGTCCAGAATGATTTTTCTGGTTTCTTCCGGAATGCTGAAAGCGGGAGCATACTCCACAACCTTCTGATGACGCCGCTGCACGGAACAGTCACGGTCATACAGATGAACAACGTTGCCGTAGTTATCCGCTACAATCTGAACCTCAATGTGCTTGGGGCTTTTCAGATATTTTTCAATAAAGATTTTATCATCACCAAAAGCTTTGATAGATTCGGACTTTGCCTCAGAAAATTCCTTCAGCAGATCAGATTCCTGATTTACGATACGCATACCGCGCCCGCCGCCGCCGTTGGAAGCCTTCAGCATAACAGGATATCCGATTTTTTTTGCAGTTTCCACCAATTCCTGCTCGTCATGAATCGCATGGTCAACGCCGGGGATGATCGGTACATCTGCTTTGATGGCCATTTCCTTGGAGGAAATCTTATCGCCCATAGCATTCATTAGTTCCTTGGAAGGGCCGATGAAGGTAATGCCGTTCTTTTCACAAGCTTCTACAAAGTCCGGGTTTTCAGACAGGAAGCCATAGCCGGGATGAATAGCGTCTACCTGCTTTGCCTTTGCAATACGGATAATATTGTCAATATCCAAATATGCGCCAACTGGTCCCTTGCTGGAATCCAGCTCATAGGACTCATCTGCTTTGGTACGGAAAAGAGCGTACTTATCCTCTTTGGAATAAACACAGACGGTTGTGATGCCAAGCTCGTTCAGTGCGCGGAAAATACGGATAGCGATTTCACCGCGGTTAGCGACCAGCACCTTTTTGAATTTTTTAATCGGATAATTCATATTGCTGCCCTCTCTTTTGTTAAAATTATAATTGACTGACTGCATAAATATTTACAAATTCATAGCTATAAAATTCAGTATATCGTAAATCTAGTCGCTTTGCAAGTTTTTTTTACCTCGCATCATTTTTATTTTGAAAATTAATAAAAAAAGAAAGTTGTTTTGAAAAAATGAAAGTTCCATCCAGATCGTATTCAAAAAGTCTAGGACTTTTTTGCGTTAACGGAATAAATTATGAAAAATTGCTTTTTTAAAGAATGCGGCTTTAAAAGAAAGCGGCGGATTGAAAAAAGAAAAACTCGTAAAAATTATAGAAAATCCAGAAAAATACTGGGAAAAACAAAAAAATGCTGTGGGATCATTTTAAATTATTTATAATCATTATGTGTTTTTCTTGCGTGCAAGAAATAGGATAGCTTAATTTTGCTTTTCTTATCATTCATAAATAAATGCCTTTTCATGCAAAAAAACTGCAAATCTTAAAAAAGATCTGCAGATTTTAAACACTGTTAAAAACGAATTTTAAATTTTATCCGTAGGGGAAGGATTTTTTTACCGGTGGTAAGTTAAAATTGCAGTCTGCGCGGGAGTATCCTTGGTTAAACGCAGTTTGTTATCAAAATAATAAGTAATATTGCTGCACTGCTTTTCAAAGGGAGTCAAAGTCTCGATCTCCTGATAGCCGAAATCATCACCGCGATAATGCATGGGAATGGTGATGCGGGGATGCAGCTGACCCATGACCTGAATAGCCTCCTGTGCATCAATGGTGTAATAACCGCCGACGGGAATCATCAAAACATCCGGCGTGCCGATGGCTGCGACCTGCTCCGGAGTCAAGGGGCAGCCCAAATCTCCCAGATGGACGATTTTCAAATCCTTGTACTGAAAGATGTGGATTTTATTTTCTCCGCGATGCTGGCCTTGGTGATGATCATGGAAACTGGCAACCGTGGTCACGGTAAAAGGACAGGAAGCCTCCTTTTTCCGTGTTACATAAGAGTCGCCGTTGTGATCATGATGATCGTGGCTGCAATAAACGTCATTGGCTGCAATTTGAATGGGACCCAGACCGGGGACAGTATCCGGTGTATATGGATCCACAACAATACTGTAGTTTTCTGCCTCCAGAACAAAGCATGCGTGCCCAAGCCAGGTAATCTGTAAAACATTGGAATTCATAATACGCACCTCTCCTTTCCGGTATATATTCCATGACCACTTAAGCATATCTATTTGTGATTGTCAATAGATTTGCATGAAATATTTTATAAAGGGGCAATTTGCAAAAAGAAGAGGCTGCAAAACAACTTACAGCCTCTAAATGTTCCTTTGTGGTATTCTTACGACATTCGTGCACGCTTGGCTTCAACAATTCGCTGCACAGCGATCAAATGCGCGCTTTGACGCAGGGTGATGTTTCGTTCTTCTTTGGTGCGCCATACATTTTCAAAGGAATTATCCATAATATGCCGAAGCATTCGGCGAACATGTTCTTCTGACCAGCCTAGATATTGATTGTTCTGCACCCACTCAAAGTAGGAGACCACAACCCCGCCAGCGTTAGCCAAAATATCCGGCACAATGGGAATGCCGCGGGAATTTAGAAATTCATCTGCTTCCACAGTGGTAGGGCCGTTGGCTGCCTCCACCAGAATCTCTGCCCGAATGTCATAAGCGTTGGTTTCGTTAATCTGATTTTCCAAAGCAGCCGGGATCAGAACCGTAGCGTTGAGGGATAGAAGATCCGTATTGGAAATGTGAATCGTATCCGGCCCGATATAATCCTTTAAAAGGGGATTGCCCTCCTGGGACAGATATTCAATAATTTTAGGGATATCCAAACCGTCTCTGCAATAAAGGCCGCCGGAAATATCGCTGACTGCAATAACCCGTATGCCGGCTTGGCTTAAAAGGCGGGCTGTTGTCTGACCTACCGTGCCAATACCTTGAATGGCGATGGTGGTGTTTTCCGGACTTTTTCCCAGCTTCTTCAAAATATTCTGGATTGTAAAGGTAATACCACAGCCAGTGGCGTCGATTCGTCCGTGAGAACCACCGATTTCCAGAGGCTTATCCGTCACAACACCGGGTACATTGTAGCCCTGCAGGTTGCTGTAAATATCCATAATCCAGCCCATAATTTTGGGATTGGTGCCGACGTCCGGTGCCAAAATATCCCGATCCGGCCCAATAATGGGAGAAATCGCTTTGATATACTGAGCAGTGAGCCTATGCAGCTCACGGGTGGAAAGCTGAGCCGGATTGCAGACAATGCCGCCTTTACCGCCACCATAGGGAATGTTTACCACAGCGGATTTAAAGCTCATCCATGCGGCTTCTGCCTTAATTTCGTCCAGGTTTACGCTGGGATGATATCGGATACCGCCTTTAGCAGGTCCGCGCAAGGTGGAATGCTGCACCCGATAGCCTTCAAAGATCTTCACTTCACCATTATCCATCGTGACGGGCAAATAAACTTTTAATTCCCGTTCCGGATATTTTAAAGATTCGTAATCAGCAGGAGAATAGTGCAGCATTTTTGCTGTCCGTTCTACAATTTTTACTACATTCTTATAAGAGTTATAGTTTTTCATAGGAAAATTCTCCTATTTGCTTTGCGCTTCAAAGTTTGATGCCGTTAATTTCGGGTAATAATTTTGGGAGGCAGCTGATCCGCGATCCGCAGGAACTCCTTGGTGGCTCTCGTTACATATTTGTTTTGCTTTTGATAGAAAAAGATATCCCGGGTAGCATCATCGAAATTTAATTTATAGAATACCAACCGATCGTCGGGTTTCACATTCTGGATTAAGGTATCGCTGATAAAAGAAATACCCATGCCATAGCAGGAAAGGTTATAAGAAGTAACCTGCTGATCCAGCTTTAATATAATGTTAGGGGAGAAGTGATGTTTTAAACAAATTTTATCCGCACGGGTTCTGAAGTCATTGCCGGATTTCATAAAAAAGAACGGCTCGTTTTCAAAAAGAGAAAGGGGCACGGCTTCCATGGTAAAGTCCAGATGCTTACCAGCAATAATGTCATCTCGGGTCAGCTGATAAGCTTTAGCCTTTTCGTTAGCAGGAAAATTCTTGGGTACAGCCAGAATCAGATGTTCCTTATATAAAAAATGACGGGAATAAGTATTGAAGTTAAAATCGTAATTATCAATGACCAGATCTAACTGGCCGGTAAACAACTGATTTTCCAGAGAAGCGGTATTAGATTCTACCAAATTAATTTTGACCTGAGGGTAGAGGTTGGTAAAAGCGGAGATAATGGGAGGCAGAATAAAAGAAGCAAAGAAATTGCTGCCGCCGACAGAAAGTGTGCCGGTTTTCAGTTCCTCCATATCATTTAAATAGTTTTTAAAATCGCCTTTAATAGTCATGATTTTTTCCACGGCTTTTATGTATTCCTCACCGCATTCAGTCAGGCGTATGGGGGTAGTGCTGCGGTCGAAAAGGGGAAATCCGATCCGGTTTTCGATTCGCTTGATCGTAGCACTGAGAGAAGGCTGAGACACATAAAGATTCTGTGCAGCCTTTGAAAAACTGTGTTCACGATAAACCTCGTAAACGTATTCCATTCCTTTGAACAAATGAATCAACTCCAGAACTATCCAAGTATTATAATGACGTTATAATAGATATTATTATAGGCGATACAACAAAAAATATCAAGATATCTGACGAAAAAATAGGAATAATATCTAAAAAACATCGATTTGCTTTGTGCGCCGAAAAAGACAGATAAATCCAAGTCATATAAATCAAATAATATATAACTTGTCATCATTATATCAAAAAAATGATAACAAGGAAAGGGGAAAGCAAAAATTTATAAAAAAGAAAAGGATAAAAAGGAAAAAACGGGCAAAACATCCAAAACAGAATAAAACGGTTAAACAGAATAAAAAGCACAGGTTTTAATTAAAAAATATACAAAATACGGGCAGTTCTTGCATATTTGTTGTGGATTATTATAAACATGCTGGTTTTTTTAAATGAGGAGTTTGTCCAAATGCACAGAAAAATAAATGAATGTTTGTGCAAAGCAACATATACTTATTTTTCCTTTTATGATAATATATTTAGTGTAAAAAAGAACGATAACAAAGGGTCAAGGGTTCGTTCAGAGCTCGTTATCGTTTTTTTACATAATTATGTTTTACTACTGCCCGCGTTTCTCGCGTGCTGTGTAAAAGTGTGTAAAGTAATTTGTAGGAGGAAAAAGATTATGTCATTGAGAACAGATTTACCCAAAATCATTACTGCAACCGTTCCGGGTCCCAAGTCCCAGGCAATGATCGACAGAAGACATGCTGCAACACCGAAGGCTATCGGCTGCGCATATCCTCTGGCTGTAGCTAAGGCTGAAGGCGCTATGATCGAAGACCTGGACGGCAACAAGTTCGTTGACTTCATCGGTGGCGTAGGCGTTATGAACATCGGCTACACCTATCCTGAAGTTGTTGAGGCTGTTAAGGAGCAGGCTGACAAGTATTTCCATGTAATGTTCAACATCGGTAGCTATGAAGGCTACATTAAGCTGGCTGAGGTTCTGGCTGACGTTGTTCCGGTTAAGACCGAGAGCGGCGCTAAGCAGTGCTTCTTCGCTAACTCCGGTGCTGAGTGCGATGAGAACGCTGTTAAGATTGCTAAGGCTTACACTGGCAGACCGAACATCATCGTATTCTCCGGCGCTTTCCACGGCCGTACTCTGCTGACCATGGCTATGACCTCTAAGAAGGCATACGCTGTTGGTATGGGTCCCTTCCCGGATGGCGTTTACAGAGCTCAGTTCCCGAACTTCTATCATGCAAAGTTCGAAGGCAGAACCGAGGAGCAGGAAATTGCTCGCTGCCTGGAGTCTGTTGAGAGAATCTTCGAGGAGTGTTCTCCCGCTAAGTATATCGCAGCTATCGTTGTAGAGCCTCTGCAGGGCGAAGGCGGCTTCGTTCCCGCTCCTATCGAGTTTATTAAGGGCCTGCGTGAGATCTGCGACAGAGAGGGTATCCTGCTGGTTGCTGATGAAGTACAGGCTGGTAACTGCAGAACTGGTAAGAGATACACCATTCAGTACTGGGCTGACGCTGGTTGCCCGGCAGATATCATGACCACTGCTAAGTCTATCGCAGCTGGTATGCCTCTGTCCGCAATCATCGCTCGTAAGGAAATCATGGATGCTGTACCGGGCGGTACAATCGGTGGTACATATTGTGGTTCTCCTCTGTCTTGTGCAGCTGGTCTGAAGACTCAGGAAATCTACGAGAAGGAAGACTTCCCGGCTAAGGCTATGCACATCGGCGAGATCGTTAACGCTCGCTACGAAGAGATGAAGAACAAGTATGAGTGCGTAGGCGACTATCGTGGCCTGGGCGCTATGATCGGTATGGAGTTTGTTAAGTCCAAGGCTACTGGTGAGCCGGATGCAGCTCTGACCTCTGCTATCGTTCAGGAGTGTGCTAAGAACGGTCTGCTGGTTGAGTCCGCTGGTACTTACGGCAACGTTATCCGTTTCCTGGCTCCCCTGGTAATCACTGACGATCAGCTGAACGCTGGTCTGGATATCTACGAGGCAGCTGTTGCTAAATGCAGCAAGTAATTGCCGCTTATTAGCACAATATTAGTGTTTTTTGAAAATTTTTAATTATTGCTTTTTAGATAATTAGGAATGGACTTAGAGCGTTCGGTTTCTACGCTGTGGAGATGTTCGCTATCTCTCAGTTAGGTCACCGAACGCTCTTTTTGTAAAAGGAGAAAAAAATGGGTGAACAAAGAGCTGAGTTAGAGAAGTCAATGGGTATGTTTGACGTTCTGGCTATGGCATTCGGTACCATGATTGGTTGGGGCTGGATTATGCTGGCTGGTTCGTGGGTAATGAGCGGTGGTGTATTGGGTGCTGTTCTGGCATTCGTCATCGGCGCCATTATGTGTATTTTCGTAGGTCTGACCTATGCTGAGTTGACCCCGGCACTGCCGGCAACCGGCGGCGGTCTGGTATTTGCTTACCGTGGCATGGGCTACACCGGTGGCTGGATCACTGGTTGGGCCATGATCTTCGCATACGTAGGCGTTGCAGCTTGGGAAGGTCCCGCGCTGGCAACCGCTATCAGCTATCTGGTTCCTCTGCCCAAGCTGGGTGTTCTGTGGACTATTCAGGGCTTTGAGGTAGCTGGTAGCTTCGTTATTATTGGTATTGTTGGCGGTCTGCTGATGACCTTCATCAACTATCATGGTACTGCAGGTGCAGCTAAGTTCGAGACCATCGCAACTGCTGCTCTGGCTATCGGTGGTATTCTGTTCTTCGTAACTTCTCTGGTGAAGGGCGAAGTAGCAAACCTGACCCCCGCTTTCACAACTACAAAGGGTATCGTAGCCGTTATCGTACAGACTCCTGCTATGTTCGTAGGTTTCGACGTTATTCCGCAGACTGTTGAGGAATCCAACGTTCCGATGAACAAGCTGGGTAAGATTATTCTGATCTCTATCATCATGGCTGGCGTTTGGTACTGTGCTATGATCGTTGCAGTAGCATTCGCTGCTCCTTCAGATTACATTGAGCAGTCTCTGAATTCTCAGGGCGGCGTACCGGTTGCTGACTGCTTCTCTTATGCACTGGGCGGCAGCGTAATTGCTGGTAAGCTGATTATTATCGTTGCTCTGTGTGGTATTCTGACCAGCTGGAACGGTTTCATTGTTGGTTCCGCTCGTCTGATGTTCGGTATGGGCCGTGCGAAGATGCTGCCTGCTATATTTGGTAAGACACATCAGAAGTACAACTCCCCCTATGCAGCAGTTCTGCTGGTAGGCCTGGTTACTCTGCTGAGCCCCCTGCTGGGTAAAACGCTCTGAGCTGGTTCGTAGATGCATCCTCTCTGCGTACTGTATTCGCATACCTGATGGTTTGTATCTCCTTCATCCTGGTTCGGAAGAAGGAACCCAACCTGGATCGTCCTTACAAGGCTCCCGGCACATGGGTTGGCTATGTAGCTGTTATTGTATCTCTCTTCTTTATCTATCTGTATACTCCCATCGGCCCCGGCGCTCTGAGCGTTCCCTGTTGGGCAATGGTAGCATTCTGGATTATCCTGGGTGTTGTCCTGTATGCTCTGGCTAAGAAGGAATTCGGTGGTGTTAAGGCTTCTGAGAGAGAAGTTCTCATCTTTGGTGAGGCTCTGGCTCGTAAGGAATACGTGGAAGGTAAGTTCGACAAGTAAGCTTTCTTACGTTTAACCAAAACGACTTCTAATTATAACTCCAAATTAAATTTAAGTCCCTGCGCTGATTCAGCAGCGTGGGGGCTTTTATTATTTTTCATGTAAAAATCTCAAAATTTAAAAGAAAAGGTTGTAATTAAGAGGGGAGTTGGGATATAATAAATAAATAGTTGGATTTGGACTGACTGCGCATGCGGCCTGAGACTGTCGAAAAACTATAGTTTTTCGACAAGAGCATTCTCTCCAAGAATCCCGGGTGCTTAGAAAAAGCCCAAATGGGCGATTTTCTAAGCGGAAAGTGTCA
>CAZSBD010000060.1:0-8872 GCA_964605215.1 uncultured Oscillospiraceae bacterium
TCCGCATCTTCGATCATTGCCTTGGCAATTCGATCCTTGACGGAGCCTGCCGGGTTGAAGTATTCTACCTTAGCCAAAAGGTTTGCTTCCAGTTCATATTTCTTTTCCAGATTGCCCAGCTCCAGCAGAGGGGTTTTCCCAACTAATTCTGTGATAGAATGATAAATATTCATAATGATCTCCTTTTTCCATTTAAACTAAATCTATAACCAAATCGCTGCACATTCGTTCTCTCAAATAAAACTTTCTACATCGGAAATCCAAGATTCTATGCATCTGCTCACGACCTTTCTGTTCCCTAGCTCTTTACTATGGTAATTAATTTACCACAAACAACCTACTTTGTCAATAGGAATTAGGGGTTTTATAGGAAAACTTTCAAAAAATTTTTTCAACGGAAATTTCCGTCTTTTTCAAAGGGAAACATGCTGTTCCATGGCAAAAAAAAACGTCCTGAGCAACATAGTTCCTTCAAGACGCTTCCTTTTTTGTTTTTTAACCGCAGCAGTCTGCGCACTGACCATCGCATGGCAACTGACATGCCTCCGGTACCGGCAGGCCCTTACGGGTATAATAATCCGCCAAGGCAGCTTTGACCGCCTCCTCTGCCAAAACAGAGCAATGGATCTTCACAGCAGGCAGACCGTCCAAAGCCTCCACCACCGCCTGATTGGTCAGCTTTAATGCTTCGGAAATGGGCTTGCCCTTAATCAGCTCGGTAGCCATAGAACTGGTGGCGATGGCTGCGCCGCAGCCAAAGGTATTAAACTTCACATCGGTGATGATGTCATCCTCGATCTTGAGATAGATCTTCATAATATCGCCGCAGACAGCGTTGCCTACCTCGCCTACACCGTCCGCATCTTCAATTTTACCTACATTGTGGGGGTTTGAGAAATGATCCCGCACCTTATCGCTATATGCCATTGCCATAATCGTTATTCTCCTTTTTTCATCATTTCTTCCCATACCGGGGACATATCTCTCAGCTGGGCTACAATGCCGGGCAGTTTATCTAAAATATAATCTACATCTTCTTCCGTGTTCCATGCATCCAGGGTCAGCCGCAGAGAGCCATGGGCGATCTCCTTAGGCAGACCAATGGCCAGCAGCACATGGCTGGGATCCAAAGAACCGGAAGTGCAGGCGGAACCGGAAGAAGCACAAATGCCGGCCAAATCCAGGTACAAAAGCAGGGATTCGCCTTCGATCCCTTCAAAACAGAAATTGGTATTGCCGGGCAAACGCTGCTCTAGATCGCCGTTTAACCGGCTGTAAGGAATCTTTAATACGCCGTCTATAAGACGCTCCCGCATCTTTTTTACCTTGGCGTCATTTTCCGCCAGATGATTTACCGCTTCCTGCAGCGCTGCCGCCATACCGCAGATGGCAGGCAGATTTTCCGTACCAGCCCGCTTGCCCTTTTCCTGGGCGCCGCCTTCGATCAGATTGCCGATGGGCAGACTTCTCTTGCAATACAAAACGCCAATGCCCTTAGGCCCGTGAAACTTATGGCCGGACAGGCTGAGCAGGTCGATATGCTGCTTTTCTACATCCACCTCTACATGACCTACAGCCTGAACCGCGTCTGTGTGGAAGGGAATGCCCTTTTCCCGACAAAGCTCACCAATCTTTGCAATGGGCTGAATGGTGCCGATCTCATTGTTGGCAAACATAATGGTCACCAGACAGGTATCCGGACGAATGGCCTGCTCCAGCTCCTCTGCCCGCACCAGACCGTCCTGGTGGACATCCAAAAGAGTCACCTCGAAGCCCTGCTCCTCCAGTCTTTTCAAGGTGTGGAGAACCGCATGATGCTCAAAAGTAGTGGAAATGATATGCTTTTTCCCCGCTTTGGCACCCCGCTTTGCCATTTGGGTGATGGCCCAGTTATCTGCCTCACTGCCGCCGGAGGTGAAATAAATCTCTGTAGGCTTAGCGTTCAGACAGGCCGCCATCTGGGCTCTGGCCTGCTCCAGCAGGCGCTCTGCGTCCTGACCAGCCTGATGCAGGCTGGAAGGGTTGCCATAGGTTTCTGTAAAGCAAGGCAGCATCGCCTTGAGCGCTGTCTGGCCGACTGCTGTTGTAGCTGCGTTATCTGCATATATCATCACGAAGGATTCCTCCCTTTTAATTCCTATTTATTTAGTATGCTTTATGCTCTTATCTTAATGCTATTTATCCTTGTTGTCAAGTAGGAATTATAGTTTTTTGAAAAATAACAAAAAAGCCTACGGAATCGGTTCTTATCCCTCTTCCATAGGCTTACTTTTTGGATCTTTATGGATGCATCAAATCAGCCAGGGTATACTGGTTGACATATTCACTGATGGTTTCATCCAGCCCTTTCCAAAACCAAAGGGTGTCGCAGTGATCGCACCGGGCGCACTGGTTTTGTTCATCCTCCAGACATGCCACCGGGGCCAGATTGCCCTCAATGGCCCGTAAAATATCCCCAATCGTATATTCTTCCGGTTTTTTAACCAGCCGGTAACCGCCGGCCGGCCCGCGGACGCTTTTTAAAAAACCCGCCCGATTCAAAAGCAGCACAATCTGCTCCTGATATTTGACAGAAATCCCCTGCCGGGAAGAAATATCCTTGAGGGAAACCACAGCGTCTTCCCCTTGGGATGCAATATCCAGCATCATCCGCAGCGCATATCTGCCTTTTGTTGAAATTTTCATAATCCACCGTCCTCTTTAATCCTATATTATCACTAGGCGAATGGAATTGCAAGCATAACTGTCATTTGCCATGGAAATTCCTGTTTTTTTGCTGAAGTTTGGTTTTTCGGTATCGGCAGGGATTTTTACCAAATATTACTTTTCCTTTTGATTTTAGTCAACTTCTCTTGTACGAATATAATTGGATTTCACTTGTGTTTTTGTAAATATTCTTCCAGACAAACTCCTGTTTCATAGATCTCTTTCGCCGCAGCTTTACCCACATAGCGATAATGCCACGGTTCATAATCAATTCCTGTGATTTTACTTTTATCGCTGGGATAGCGCAAAATAAAACCATACCGGTAAGAATTTTCCATAAGCCATTTTTGTTCCGCCGTGTTTTCCTGCTGTTTGTCCAATATCTGATAGCTGAAAGCAACCATATCCACCGCAAGACCGGTCTGATGTTCGCTTGTGCCTGGAACGGCTACCCATTTGCCCGCTTCTGTTTCTGCTTCTTTTTGCGAATAGCCCTGGGCTAAATATTTGCTTACTTGGCGGTCAAATAGTGTCTGCTGCTTTTCGTTTGTTCGGTAGGCGGAGCAGATGATGGGAGATAACCCTTCCGCCCTGGCGGCATCCATCATATCCTGTAAATCGGAATAGATTCTTTTGTCAATTTCCTGTCCGTTTTTCAGTTTCTTTCGTTCCACTGAAAAGTCATCCGGCAGTCTGTTCCAGGGATTTACAAGCAGCAGGTTCCAGGCAGCTGCTTTACGGTTTTCGGTATAACCCTCTACAGACGGTTTTCCTGGATTTTGAATCCCGATCCTTTGCAGATCTGAACCCATATTTGTTTTCCATGCGATCACAGCGCCAATCAACAATGCCGCGCAAATGCATAGGAATGTTATCTTTTGTTTGCTTTTTTGCTCATATCTTTTCATCGCCGAATCCTCCTTGCAAAAAGAAAAACATTTATTCTGTCGTAAATTCTGCAAAATAAATGTTTCCTTTTAGACACAAGGATGTATCTGAACGGCATCATTTTCAATTTTTTTCTTTTTGGCTTTCCACGATGTCCTCATAGATTGGCAAGGATTTACTCTGGTTTGACGTGGCGTCTCCAAAATAATAAACCGTGTATTTCCCGTTCTCTTTGTTTACGGAGCTTAGGTTGAGATAGATCATGCGATCTCCATAAAACCCGTTCGCTGAAAAAATTTCCTCTTCTCCGCTGGGAATCTCCGAAAATGTTTTCAGATATTCCAAAAAACCATTGGCAGACAGTTTAGGAGAAATTGTAATATCAGAGTTTTTTAGCAAAATCACAACCTGATACAGGGCAAAGGTTTCCGCATCCATATACGTTTGTATATAATAATCCGGATACTCAAGCAAAATGCTCCATACATTTATAGCCAGTTCTGTATGGTCTAAATCCACATAGGACCGTTGAGAAACAGAGGCCTGCGCCTGGTCGGAAAAGAAAAGCTCCGGCAGCGCATTCTGTTTTTGTATGGCGGCCAGCTGATCTTCCACAATCCGGCGCAAATCATCTTCAGCAGAATAACCCGAGCCGTTTGTTTTGAGGTCCTGCGTATTTATTTTGGTTTCCACCACAGCCCCCTGAACTGCCTGAATCCGTTCCCATATATTATAGGAATGATTGGCATCGGTCTGCGCCTCCATCTGCTGCACCGGATAGGTTACAACCTGATTCAGTGTATGGGTCTGGTTATATTCTGTATAAAAAACCGGGAGGAACACCACCGCAAAAAGGAGAACAAATAAAAATATAATTTTCACGTTTTGCTTAAAACCGCTCATTTTATGCCCTCCTTTAGAATTATGGTCACTGTGGTACCCTCGTTTATTACGCTGTCAAAGGTAATGGAAAATCCATGCAGTTTTAAGATTTCGTCACAAATCGCCAATCCAAGGCCAGCGCCGCCATATTTCCTGGCTCTGGACTTGTCCACCATATAAAACGCATCTGCAATTTTTTCCAGTTCCCGCTTTTCCATGCCGTTTCCGGTATCCCGGATGGTAATGACATAATCTGTTTGCCGCTTATCCCCGCAAATGATGATTTGACCGTTTGTCTCGATTGCTTTTCGGGCATTATCCATTAAATTCAAAAAAACGGTTTTCATCAGCTCCGGCTCCATAGAGATCACAGCTGGTTCCGCATCATAGATCAGTTCGATCTTGGAATCCGTTAATTGAGGTGTGATCACAGCGATTACCTCATCCAAAATGGTCCGGATCTCCACCGGTTCGGGATGAATCGTGCGTTTCTTCAGCACAATCAAATCTAAAAGACGCATAGACAGGGTTTCCAACCGCATGCCTTCTGTAAAAATATAGTTTGCGCACATGTGCCGCTGCTCCGCATTCATTTCTTTCCGGCGGAGCAAATCCGAATAGCCGATGATGGACGTCAGCGGCGTTTTCAATTCGTGGGAAAACGCCCCTACAAATAATTCTTTTCGGTCTGCTTCCTCTTTTAATTCGTGTATTTTTTCCTCCAAATGATCTGCCATCTGGTTAAAGTTTTGGGAGAGCAAAGAAATCTCATCTTGTCCATGTACCCGGGCCCGTTTGCCCAGGTTGCCATCGGAGATCGTTTTTGTGATTTCGGTTAACGCAACAATGGGACGTAATAATAGTTTGGAAATCGCAAAAGCAAGCGCCCCTGCGAAAAGAATCATACCCAGCATGATTTTTATCATCATGTGATATTGATCCTTCTGATGCGCAAAAACAGGCGTAACCTCATGAATGGTTTCAATATAGAACGTGTTGTCAAAGTATTCAGCCGGCCGTATGGTTTGAATATAAATCTTATCCCCCTTTTTCTGCAAGGTCCAGCCAGCCTTGCCGTCACTCAGCGAAGAAATCATCGTTTTATCCAGTTGGGTGTCCAGGGAGGAAAATAAGGTGTTTTGATCGGCGTCAATCATCCCAAATACAATCTTTTGATTCATACTGTCGATGCTGATTTCCTGCGCGATCTGTGAAACGGCCTCCCGCGCCCAAATTACACCATCCTCTGGGGTAGAAAAAGGATTGAGTTTTCCATGTTTAAAGTTGGCGGCCAGAGAATAATATACAATTTCCCCATAGTCTTGCGCGGTTTTGACTTCACTCTCTAATTGTATATGAAAGTTGGAATTGATCAAAATATATCCGCTTAACGCAACACAGATCACGCTGATAAACATGGTTGTGAAAAAAATCTTCCAAAAGAATTTCAATTTCATCCCTCCAAACGATATCCGATTTTATAAACAGAGACCAATCTCTTTTCCAAGGACAATTTTTTTCTCAAACGCTGAATGTGCAAATCCACGGTGCGGCTGTCCCCGGAGTAATCCCCACCCCAAACCTGAGCGTAGATCTGTGAGCGGTATAAGGCTTTGTTTTGATTCTGCAACAAATAAAGCAGCAGATCATACTCCTTGGCTGTCAGGCTTACAGGCATCTTATTTTTGGTGACAACCCTGGATTCTGTGTCTATTCTCACATCGTCTAACGTAAGGATCTTTACCGTTTTGTGAAACCGCCGCAGGACGGTTTCCACTCTGGCCAAAAGCTCGGCAATCTCAAAGGGCTTGGAGATATAATCCTCTGCCCCCGCTTTTAATCCTTTTACTCTGTCCGCTACAGCTGTTTTTGCCGTTAAGAAAATAACCGGAATGTGGTAATGCTGGATATATTCCATCAGTTCATAACCGTCAATTTGAGGCAGCATAATATCCAGCAAGATCAAGTCGAAACTTTCGTTCTCAATCACATCGGCGGCTTGTTGGCCGTCGTATGCGCAAGTGCAATGATAGCCTTCGTCCAAAAGGCTGATTTTGATTAAATTTGAAATCGGCTTTTCATCTTCCACGATTAATATTTTTATCACCTGCTGCACCTCCCTTTGACACCAGTTTACATCCTTCTTGCATCATAGTTGTATCTTTCTCTGTATCCTTTGGAATTGGCGGTGTGCGGCTAACTTGTCATATCTGGCATGCTGTTTTTCACGCAAATGATTCCCTGGATCTGACCATTTAAGATCAAAAAAGCCTGTAAGTATTTTTCGTACTTACAGGCTTTTATGGCGGAGATGGTGGGATTCGAACCCACGTGCCGGCTCAACACCGACAAAACGATTTCGAATCGTTCTCGTTACGACCGCTTCGATACATCTCCATAGAAGGCGGAAAGCAAATTCCGCCTCTTTATTTTACAACAACTCCCGCTTCCTGGCAAGAGTTTCTTTTACAGCGTGAGCTGCTCGTTAGGCAGATCCTCATCCTTCAAAATGGCGCCGATAGAGGGAATATCCCGGAACTGGTACCGTTTGGGATCGTGGAACAGGGTCGGCTCAAAGGCCACCGCCCGGATCACCTGATGCTTGCCTCTGAGAACCATCACCTGAATCCCCTGGGTGCTGCGGGTGGTCTTTTCTGGAATCAGCTCAGTAGAAACCGTCAGCGCCCGGTTCGCCGTGGAGAACATCGTAATCTCCTTTTCCTCTCCCTGCACCAGGAAGAAGCCAACCGCTGCTGCCTTGTCCGAATAAGCGCCGGTGAGCTTTTTCCGGTTGGATTTGGTATTGTAGCTTTCCAAAGCTACCCGAGCCGCCTTGCCGTTGGCAAATACGGTCACCAAGCTGCCGCTGTAGTCCCCGGGCAGGAACATAAAGACAGGAGTCTCTTCCTCCTGCATGCCCAGCTTCGCCGCCAGATATTCACCCAACACACTGGCTTTGGCGTCGTCAAAATCCGCCGCCTTGGCCTTGTAAGCCTGATGCGCATCGGTGAGGATGATAATCTCCGCCCGGTTGGTCGTTTCCAGATGCTGGAGAACCTCGTCCCCTTCCTTCAGCTTCTGTTCCCCATTCATCCGCAGAGAAGCCGGCATGATCTTTTTAAAATAACCCTCCCGGGTCAGGAAAATATGGACAGGATAATCCTCGATCTGATCCTCTTCCGTGTATTCCTGCACTTCATCCTTATGGATCAAGGTGCTTTTCCGGGTGGTGGGATGCTTTTTGATGACCTGCTCCAGTTCTTTGATAATCAGCTTGCGGATTTTGGCCTTGCTGCCCAGGATATCCTCGATCCGGGCAATCTCTTTTTCCAAATCCGCCGTTTCCTGGATGCGCTTTAGAATATATTCCTTGTTGATATGGCGCAGCTTGATTTCCGCAATGTATTCCGCCTGTACCTCATCAATCTCAAAGCCCTGCATCAGGTTAGGGATCACCTCTGCGTCCTTCTGGGTCTCCCGGATGATGCGAATGGCCTCGTCTATATCCAACAGGATCATTTTCAGGCCCTGAAGCAAATGGAGCTTGTCCTTTTTCTTATTCAGGTCAAAATACAGCTTACGCTTTTGGCATTCCGTCCGCCAGGCAGTCCACTCGCTGAGGATTTCCCGCACCCCCAGCACCTTGGGCATACCGCCGATGAGGACATTGAAGTTGCAGGCAAAGCTGTCCATCAAAGGTGTCATTTTAAATAGCTTCTGCATCAGCTTTTCCGGGTCCACGCCACGTTTCAGGTCTATGGCGATCTTGAGACCGGAAAGGTCTGTCTCGTCCCGGATATCGGAAATTTCCCGGATCTTGCCTCCCTTCACCAGCTCCGCCACCTTATCCATAATGGCTTCGATGGTGGTGGTGTAGGGGATCTCCGTGATCTCGATCAGATTTTCCTTTTTCACATAACGCCATTTGCCCCGCACCTTAAAGGAGCCTCGGCCGGTTTCATAAATCTTCCGCATTTCCGCCGAGTCCAGAATGATCTCGCCGCCGGTGGGAAAATCCGGAGCCGGCAGGGTGGTCAGCAGATCATGCTCTGGATTTTTGATCCATTCGATGGCTGTGCGGCATGTTTCATTCAAATCAAAGCCGCAGAAGCTGGAAGCCATACCCACGGCTATGCCGGTGTTGGCGCTGACCAGGATATTGGGGAAGGTGGTCGGCAGCAAAGTCGGCTCCTTCATGGTTCCGTCGTAGTTGTCCACAAAATCCACTGCGTCACAGTCAATATCCCGGAACACTTCCTCACAGATGGATTCCAGCTTGACCTCCGTATAACGGGAGGCGGCATAAGCCATATCCCGGGAATAGACCTTGCCGAAGTTGCCCTTGGAATCCACAAAAGGCGTTAAAAGGGCTTCACAGCCCCGGGCCAGGCGAACC
>CAZSBD010000061.1:0-8644 GCA_964605215.1 uncultured Oscillospiraceae bacterium
AAAAATGAAATGTCATCCAGTCACTAAATTTGATGACCGACTGGGCAAGATTCTGGATGATATGCGGGAAACCTTGATTGATTCCAATGGTGTAGGTCTGGCTGCCCCTCAGATCGGCCTAGTTCGCCGATATGTTCTGGTCTGGGATGTAAATCAGGAGGAAGAAGGGAAGGAACCGGTGATCTATGAACTGATCAATCCGGAAATTATTGCAACCAGTGAAGAAACTGAGATCGCAGCAGAAGGCTGTCTCAGCGTTCCTGGAAAATACGGCACAGTGGAGAGACCTTGCTGGGTCAAAGTTCGTGCACAAGATCGTCATGGAAAATTCTTTGAAGTGGAAGGAACCGGCATTGTTGCTAGATGCTTTTGCCATGAGCTGGATCATTTGGACGGACATATTTTCACAGAAAAAGTGATAGAATACTTAGAGCCGGAGGAAAACTAAATGCGGATCGTTTATATGGGTACCCCGGACTTTGCAGTGGCACCTTTTTTAAAGCTTTTGGAAGACGGACATCAGGTTGTGGGCGTATTTACCCAACCAGATAAGCCTCAGGGCAGAAAAATGCGTCTAACGCCGCCACCAGTGAAAAAAGCTGCCAAAGAGCGGGGAATTCCTGTTTTTCAGCCGGAAACTTTTCGAAATTTTTCTATGCTGGAAACTTTACAGACCTTAGATCCGGAGTTAATTGTAGTAGTAGCTTACGGCAAGCTTTTGCCAGAATACGTATTAAGCCTGCCGCCTTACGGCTGCATCAATGTTCATGGCTCCTTGCTTCCTCAGTATCGGGGGGCTGCTCCCATCCAGTGGTCTGTGATTGACGGTAATACCTATGCTGGTGTCACGACTATGCAGATGGATAAAGGGCTGGATACCGGCGATATTCTTATGCAGGCCAAAACAGAAATCGGTGAAAATGAAACCTCTGGTGAATTGTACGACCGTTTGACCGTGATCGGTGCAGAGTTGCTTTCTGAAACCATTGAAAAAATGAAGTCTAAAACGCTCATTCCTCAAAAGCAGGAAGACAGCTTGTCCACCTATGCTTCTATGCTGGATAAAAAAATGGCTATCATTGTTTGGTCCAAATCTGCTCAGGAAATTCACAATCTGATTCGCGGCCTGAATCCTTGGCCTATTGCCATTACCACTTGGAAACAAAATAAATTTAAAATTTTCGCATCCCGAAAGACTGGGAAAACTGCAAAAGGTGAACCTGGTACGATCATTCAAGCAGACCCCAAGAAAGGGCTATTGATCTGCTGCGGTGACGGTCAGGTTTTGCAGATCACGGAACTGCAGGCTCCTGGTTCCAAACGGATGCCGGCAGAATCCTATCTGTTGGGCCATCCTATGCAGGAAGGTTCTGTTTTCGGAAAATAGAAAGGGATCTTTATGTATTTCTATGATACCTATTATCTGATTCTGATTTTACCCTGTATCTTATTTGCACTCTGGGCACAAGCCGGTGTCAGCAGTACATTTCGCAAGTATTCCAGAGTATCCAACCGCAGAGGTTTGACCGGCGCTCAAGCAGCTTATGAGGTTATGCGAGCAAACGGTGTCAACAATGTCCGAATCGAGAGAGTCGGCGGAAATCTGACGGATCATTATGATCCCAGAATTAATGTTATTCGCTTGTCTGACTCTGTTTATGATTCCACATCGGTTGCCGCTATTGGAGTGGCAGCTCATGAAGCAGGACATGCTGTTCAATATGCGGTAGATTATGCGCCCATCCGTATTCGGATGGCCATCCTCCCCATAACCAATATCGGTTCTCAGTTGTCCTGGCCCCTGATCCTTTTGGGATTGGTATTCAGTATGAATGCGCTGCTGGGATTAGGTGTCTTGTTTTTCTCTTTCTCCACCCTTTTCCAGCTGATCACACTGCCTGTGGAACTGAATGCATCTCACCGCGCGATTACTGTTTTGGGAGAACGCAACTTGTTATCCTATGATGAATTGCCTATGGCTAAGAAAACCTTGCGTGCTGCAGCTTTAACTTATGTTGCTGCACTGGCTACTTCTTTAGCTCAGCTTCTTCGGTTGCTTCTGATGTTTGGAGGCCGCCGGCGTGATTAAACAAAAACCAAAAAACGCTCGGGAAGCCGTTCTTTTTTCCTTGGAATCCATGCGGGAAAACAAATGGCATTCTGATCAGGCACTCAATCATTTCGTAACAACTGGCAATCTGGATGGTCGAGAACGCAATTTAGCAGCCCGGCTGCTCTATGGTGTGCTGCAAAACCGATCACTTTGCGACTTTTATATTCGCTCTTATTCCAAAATTCGGTTAAAAAAGATCCAACCCATCGTTTTAGAGCTTTTAGAGCTGGCAGTTTATCAAATCGTTTTTATGGATCGAATCCCTAATAATGCCGCTGTCAATGAAAGTTTGGAGCTGATGAAGCGATTTTGCAAGGCCAATCCGAAAGTCATTGGTTTTGCAAATGGTGTTCTTCGCAATATTGTCCGGGAAGCGGATCATCTTCCTGTTTTAAATTGTAAGACGAAAGCAGAATACTATAGTCTGAAATACAGCCATTCTCGTTGGATGGTGGAAAAATGGATAGAACAATTTGGTCTTAAAAAAGCGGAAGAAATCTTAAAGGCTAATCATCAGATTCCTCCCCTTTGTCTCCGCGTTAATACTTTAAAAAGTGATCCGCAATCCGTTATAAAAATATTAACGCAGGAGCATATTGCAGTCCATTCCCATTCCTCCATTCCAAATCTCTTGTTATGCGAGGAAGGATTGCATATAGCAAAGCATCCGCTTTTTACCCAGGGGATTGTTACGGTTCAAGACGGCGCCTCTATGACAGCAGTCAATGTCCTATCTCCGCAAAAAAACAGTCTGGTTCTGGATTGCTGCGCGGCTCCTGGCGGAAAGAGCTTTTATATCAGTGAGAAAATGGCGAACACCGGTAAGGTCATCTCTTGTGATATTTATCCGGAAAAATTGAAAAAAATTCAGCAGGGAAGGGAAAGATTAGGGCTTTCTAATCTGGAAACTTGCCTGCAGGACGCCTCAATACCTGTGCCACAGTGGATAGAACAGGCTGATTATGTCCTGTGCGATGTTCCTTGTTCTGGTTTGGGTATCATTCGGAAAAAGCCAGAGATCCGTTATAAGACCGATGAAGAATTGGCAGATCTGCCGAATATTCAGTTGAAAATTTTACATAATGCTTCCGGCTATGTAAAAAAAGGCGGTATTTTGGTCTATTCTACCTGTACGATATTGCAGCGAGAAAATCATGATGTTGTGAATGCTTTCTTAAAGGAACACCCGGAATTCCGTTTATGCCCTTTTGAAACCTCTGTAACCGGTCTATGTCCGGACGGAATTTTCACTTTTTTGCCGGGAGAAAAAGACACGGACGGATTTTTTATTGCGAAATTGTCGAAAATATAGTATAACGATACATGGAGAAAATGAATCAAATTGAAATTAAAAGTTTAACATTACAAGAATTGGAACAGGAATTGGAAAAATTAGGTGAGAAAAAGTTTCGAGCTAAGCAGATTTTTCAGTGGCTACATCGAGGTGTATCTGATTTTGAAGAAATGACCAACCTTTCCAAAGACTTGCGCCGGTTATTATCCCAACATTTTCTTTTGACCCATCCTGAGATTATGCGTAAGCAGATCTCTAAAATCGACGGTACGATAAAATATCTTTGGAAACTCCATGACGGCAACTGTGTGGAAAGCGTTTGGATGGAGTACCATCATGGGAATACAGTATGCGTTTCCAGTCAGGTGGGTTGTCGCATGGGATGTAAATTCTGCGCTTCTACCATTGGCGGCCTGGTACGCAATCTATCAGCCGGTGAAATTTTAGATCAAGTTCTTTTTATGAGCCGGGATACCGGAAAAAAGGTCAGCAATATTGTCCTGATGGGAACCGGAGAACCGCTTGATAATTATGATGCAGTATTGAAATTTATCCATCTTTTAGGGGATCCCAATGGAATTTGCATTGGACAGCGGCATATTTCGCTATCTACTTGCGGCTTGGCAGATCAAATTGATCGCTTGGCTCAGGAAAAATTACAAATTACCTTATCGATTTCTCTTCATTCGCCGGATAATGAAAGCCGCAGCCAAACGATGCCAATCAATAAACGTTATCCCATTGAGCGATTACTTAAATCCTGTGAAAATTATTTTGATATAACTAGTCGGCGGATTTCTTATGAATATACAATGATTGATGGTATCAGTGACCGGCCTTGGCAGGCGGAAAAACTGGCAAAGCTCTTAAGAAGCCGGCCCAATCATATCAATCTAATTCCGCTCAATGCTGTGGTAGAGAGTGGGCTTCAGCCATCCAAAAAAGCCAATATTGTTAAATTTCAAAGTATTTTAGAAAAGTACGGAATTCCCGCTACCGTTCGGCGAAAATTGGGGCCGGATATTGACGCATCCTGCGGCCAGCTTCGCAGACGCACTTTAGAGGAGATGATGTAGGCTGTGAACGCCTTTGCTGTTTGTGATAAAGGAAAGATCAGATTAACCAATCAAGATATTTACGCAATTCGATATTGTTGCGATAACCAGATCGCTATTTTAGTGGTCTGTGATGGTATGGGCGGAGCCAATGCCGGAAACGTTGCCAGTGAAATCGCCTGTGATACTTTTGTTTCTCTTGTCTCTGAAAAAATAACTATAGATATGCAACCGGATGAACGCTGTCTGCTCATGAAAAAGGCCATTGAACAAGCTAATGAGCGTATTTATCAGCTGGCTGCCGAAAAACGAGAATATCAGGGTATGGGGACGACGTTAGTTGCTGCTGTATGCTGTCCCAGTTATCAGCTGATTGCCAATGTAGGTGACAGCCGTGCCTATCGGATTTCCACAAAACACATTACAAGAATCACCTCGGATCACTCCTATTTACAAGAAATGATCCGTCAAGGAAGAATGACCCCAGAAGAAGCGGAACTTCACCCAGCGAAAAATTTGATTACACGAGCTGTTGGGGTGGATCCTTTTGTGGAAGCGGATTACTATAAATTATCCCTTAAATCAAAAGATAAACTGCTTTTATGCTCTGATGGCTTATCTGGGCTAGTTTCCGATGATCATATCTTTCAAATTACCCAAAAGGCGCATGATCTGGAAACGATTTGTCATATTTTGAAGGATGCTGCGATTGAAAACGGCGGACATGATAATATCACGGCTTTACTGTTTTCATTGGAATCAGCCGCTGATGCGGATAATATTACGAACTAAGGAGCTGGGGAATTATGGATAAATACATAGGAAAATTACTAGATGGCCGCTATGAAATCCTGGATATTTTGGGTGTTGGCGGCATGTCCGTTGTTTATAAAGCAAGATGCCGGATTTTGAATCGTTTTGTAGCAATTAAGATATTAAAAGATGAATTTGCTCAAAATGAAGAACTGCGCAAACATTTTTATAATGAATCTCAGGCTGTTGCCAAACTGAGCCATAATAATATTGTCTCCATTTATGATGTCTCTCACAAGGAGGGGCTGGAATATATCGTAATGGAACTGATTGACGGCATCACATTAAAAGAATATATGCAAAGGAAAGGGCGGCTTACCTGGCAGGAATCTTTGTTTTTTGCTCAGCAGATTGCGAAAGCTTTGGCTCACGCTCATAGCCGAGGTATTATCCATCAGGATATTAAACCTCAAAACATTCTGCTTCTGCGGGATGGCACGGTAAAGGTCACGGACTTCGGCATTGCCAGACTGGACGGCTCCCAAGAAACCAAAATTATTCGTGAAGCCATCGGTTCTGTTCATTATATGTCACCTGAGCAAGCCAAAGGCGGTGTTGTGGATTATCGGACAGATATTTATTCTTTAGGTATCGTCCTATATGAAATGCTGACAGGCCGAGTGCCGTTTGACGGTGATAATGCCATGGCCATCGTAATGCAGCATATCAGTGCCATTCCCTTAATGCCCAGCGAAATTGTTTCAGATGTTCCTCCTTCCATGGATGAGATCGTGATGAAAGCTATGAATCCAGTTGTCTCCAAGCGATATTTCTCTGCGGAAGAGATTTATGAGGATCTGCAAAAAATTAAATCCAATCCGAATTATTCTTTTCATTATGACACTACTTCTGGTCGTGGTTTGGATCAGGATATGGAAAATACTCGTTTCGTTTCTTATGACCGGCAGGCAGCAAAAAAGAAAAGGACAGAGCCAATTCATCGGCCAGAATACGAGAATGATGAGATGGATCAGGCCATGGAAGAAGAGGAGATCCCTGTGACGAAAAAGAAAAAACGACCGGCAGCAAAACGTAAGAAGAATAGCACCAAAAATACTGTCATTGCCATCGTTGGATTCGCAGTTGTGGCTATTATTCTTTGCTTCTTCCTGATTTTTTCTGGTAATAGTAAAAACACAGCAGAAGTACCGGATTTTGTAGGTAAAAATATTGAAGATGTACTGGAAAGCAGCCGATACGAAGATTTTGATTTGTTGGTTGCTGACGAAACTGTTTATGATGAAGATGCAGAAGACGGTGAAATTATGGCGCAAACTCCGGATGCCGGTGAAAAGGTGAAAAAGGGAACCTCTGTTACTTTAACAATTAACAAACTAGATGTTACAGATGAGGATTACCTAATTCCGGATTTTGCTGGTAAAAGCTCCAGAGAGGTCATCATTGAACTGCTGAAATCTGGTGTTAAATACACCCAAAAGAGTGAAAGCTCAGATAAATATGATGACGGAGAAGTCATTGGAACCAGCCCGGAAGCTGGAGAAATTTTATCTGCTGGAGATGAATTGATTCTTTATGTCAGCAGTGGCAAAGACAGTTCAACCAATAATGATGAAGATGAGGATGACAATATTGTTTCCTGTCCCAATTTGCGTGGTCAAACCCGAAGTCAAGCCAAGAATACATTGAGCGCCTACGGCTTAAAACTGGGTACCGTATCAGAACGTGAAGACAGCGGCGAAAGCGGCTTGGTTCTGGAGCAGAGCGTGACTCCTGGTAAGGGAATCGAAAAGGGTTCCTACGTAAATATTGTTATCAGCATTGCACCTTCTGATGATGATGACGATGAAGATGATAATAATTCATCTTCCAACAATAACAATACAAGTAGCAGCAGCAACAACGGAAATGGCGGCTTCAGTGTAAATAATGGAAGCACATCTTCTGGTTCTGGTGAAACTGTTGGCGTTCCGATTACCATTCCGCTTCCGCAGGATCGTGATACCTGTCTGGTGACGGTAAAGCTAGGAGATAAAACCATTTACAGCAAATCTCATAACAAAGACGAAAAACAGGCGGTCATTACTGTTTACGGCAGTGGTTCACAGACTGTTACCGTAGATGTAGATGGCTCTCAAACACAGCAAGTGGTGACTTTTAATTAAACCATGACAGAAGGAATTATTTTAAAGGGAATCGGCGGCTTCTATTATGTGGATACTCCCCAGGGCTTGATTGAATGCAAAGCCCGCGGGAAGTTCCGCATCAGCAGCGGCAAGCCTATGATCGGTGATCGTGTGCAAATTGAGATCCAGGAGGACGGCACTGGTTACATGATGAAAATTGAAGAACGAAAAAATAGCCTGATCCGTCCGGCAATTTCCAACCTGGATCAGTTATGTCTGGTCATTTCTCAAGCGCCGCCTCAGACCAGTCCATTTATGATTGATAAGATCATTGCCATCGGCGAACATAAAAATATGGATATTTTGATTCTTATCAACAAGCAGGACTGTGATCCCGGCGAGGAGTTCTATCAAATCTACACGCAGGCAGGCTTTCCGGTAATTCGTGTCAGCGCAGCTACGGGAGAAGGGATTTCCGAGTTGCAGAAAGCCCTTAAAGACAAGGTTTCTGCTTTTACCGGCAACTCAGGCGTAGGGAAATCCAGTCTGCTTAATCAGTTAGATCCTCAATTTTCTATGGAGGTAGGTGAGATCAGCGATCGGATCCATCGAGGAAAGCATACTACTCGGCATGTGGAGTTGATGAAACTTGATTCCGGCGGTTATATCGCTGATACCCCTGGGTTTTCTGCTTTTAACACAGAACAAATGGATTTGGTTTTAAAAGCAGATCTCCAGTATACCTTTCGGGAATTTAAGCCGTTTCTGGGACAATGCCTATTTACCGGCTGCTCTCATACCAAGGAAAAAGGCTGCGCGATCATTCAGGCAGTACAAGACGGCTTGATCTCTTCTCAGCGTCATGAAAACTATGTAAAGCTTTATGATAGCGTAAAAGATCTTAAGGAATGGAAACATCATGAAAAATAAGAAATGCCTGATCGTTGCTGGAGGACCGGAAACGGATCTAAATTATGTACAGGAATGGATTCAAACCTTTCATCCCGTAATTTTTTGCGCAGACGGCGGCTTACAGCATTTACGCAAACTGGGGGTTCAGCCAGATTGGCTGATCGGTGATTTCGACTCTGTAAGCATTTATCAGGATTGTGCAGCAAAGCAGATCACACTTCCCTGCGAAAAAGACGAGAATGATGCACAGGCGTGTGTTCGAAAAGCGATTGAATTAGGATTTCAAGATTTAACCATAGTTTGTGCCAGCGGCGGTCGGATCGATCATTTTTTATGTAATCTTTCCATTTTAGAGACTGCTTGGGAAAAAGGC
>CAZSBD010000062.1:0-8550 GCA_964605215.1 uncultured Oscillospiraceae bacterium
GTGCTGACCCTTTTAAGCGCCACGGAAGAAATGGCGTGCGAATATGCCGACCGCCCTTTGATTACCATGTCTATGGGTGGCATAGGCGCTATCAGCCGGCTGAGCGGCGAATGCTTCGGCTCAGCCGTGACCTTTGCCAACGCCGGTAAAGCTTCTGCTCCCGGCCAGATGCAGGCATCCCAGCTAAAAAAAATCTTAAACGTCCTGCATGATATCATATAGCGATTCTATGATCCAGCACAAATTACCGCGGGCTATGCTGCCCGTGGTTTTTTACGTTATGATTTTTATTGTCTCATCCTAAAAGAGGTGAATTTAATTGAAGGATCTCACCAAAGGCAACATCACCTCGATCTTGCTTTTATTTGCCATGCCCATTGCCTTGAGCCGGGTCTGTCAGCTGTTTTACACCATCGCTGACACCCGTATCGTGGGTAGCGCTTTAGGCGATAACGCTCTGGCCGCCATCAGCGCCTCCACCACATTTTACCAAATGCTTTTAACCTTTATCTCCGGCATGGCCAACGGCTTTGCCATTGTAGCAGCCCGTCACTTTGGCGCAGGCAATCAGACTTCCTTCCGGCAAGCGGCTGCCGGCACCTTTTTCTGGGGCTGCATTGTCACCCTGGGGCTAACTGCCGCCAGCATTCTTTCTCTGCCCCTTACCCTGCGGCTGCTGAAAATCTCCAGCTCTCTTCTGGGCGACAGCACTGCTTACATTCGTCTTATCCTTTTGGGGCTGATCTTCGGCGCTTTTTATAATCTGTGTGCCGGAGTGCTCTATGCCATTGGCGATTCCGTCACCCCGCTGATCTTTCTGATTGTCAGTTCCGTGACCAACGTAGGATTGGATCTGCTTTTTGTCTACCAGCTGCATTTTGGTGTGCAGGGGGCAGCTCTGGGTACGGTTTTGGCTCAAGCTCTTTCTTCTATCACCTGCTTTGCCTATATGCTTATCCGTTATCCTTTGCTGCGGCTGAACCGAAAGGATTTTGCTTTGGATAAAAAAATGACTTTGGATCTGCTCCAAACCGGCTGTTCCTGCGGCCTGATGCAGTCTATGATCTCTTTAGGCTCTCTGACCCTACAAAGCGCCATCAATTCCTTTGGCTCCGCCATTATTGTAGCCCATACCGCTGCCCGGCGGATCTCGGAAATCCTGATGATGCCCTTTTTAACCTTAGCCAGCGCCTGCGGCACCTTTGTCAGCCAAAACCTGGGGGCGGGCCAGATCCAGCGAATCCGTCTGGGCATTCGCCGTTCGATCTATCTGCTTTGGGGCTGGTGTATCATTGTACTGGTCATCAGCTATACCCTCTCTCCCCGTCTGGTACAGCTGATTACCGCCACCCATCAGGACACCATTATTGACACTGCCGCTTTATATCTGCGCTTTAACACCATTTTTTATTTCCTGCTGCCTTTGATTATTGTCATCCGGCAAGCTCTGCAAAGCCTAGGGGATCGGATCATGCCCATTATTTCCAGCGGCATCGAGTGTGTAGGCAAGATCATCCTTGCTTTTACCCTGGCCGCAAAAATCGGCTACTGGGGCGTTATTGTGTCCGAGCCTGTTGTCTGGTTTTTTATGGTTATTCCCCTGCTCATCAGCCTGCGCCGCATTCCGGCTTTAAAAAATACGCAAGAACCCGCAAACTAGCTTGTCCGCCTAGCTGCCCAAGCCTGTATTTCCCAAAGGAGGATTTCTATGAAAAATTTTTCTTTTGTTCTGTTTCTTTGTCTGCTAGCTCTGCTGGCCGGCTGTTCCCCTTCCCGATCAGCTTCTTCCCTTTCCCATTCCTCAACGGCAGAAAAGCCGGAGTCGGAGCGAAACGAGGCTGGTTTTATCGTTCGGGAAACCTTGCCCGTAGAAGCGCCTTCCCGATCCCCGGAGCAGGCGCAGGATGTTTCCATTTCCATTGACAAATCCGAACACACGTTAACTCTATACAGCGGCTCTCAGGCCATTGCTGTTTATTCCGTGGGCATCGGCAAAAAATCCGGTCCTAAGGAAAAGGAAGGGGACAAAAAGACCCCGGAGGGTTCCTATTACGTGTGTACCCGCAATGAATACAGCAAATTCCATCTGGCCTTGGGTCTTTCCTATCCCAACGATGAGGACGCTCAGCGAGGCTATGAGGCCGGCCTGATTACCAAAGAAGAACGGGACACCATCTGCCGGCAGATTGCCGCAGGCCAACGGCCTAACTGGGAAACTGCCCTGGGCGGTGAGATCATGATCCACGGCCAAAAGGGAGACATGGGGGGAGAATGCGACTGGTCCACCGGCTGTGTTACCGTAGACAATGAAGTCATAGATATTTTATGGGAATATTGCCCCATCGGGACGCCGGTAATCATTATGGCATAAAAAAACTCTCTATCAAAGATAGAGAGTTTTTTCTATTTCTTTGCCTTTTTCTTTGTTGGGTGAAAGATCACCAAGAAATCCAGCATCAGCAGCGCTACTGCCAAAACCATCCAGGCCGCGGCAGTCCCAGGGCCATAACCGATAAATTTATCGTAATAACCCTTCAGATAAATCACAATGATGATCAACGGCACACCAAACTGCATATAAAGCCGCAGGCCGTCCGCCAAACCTAAGCCACGGCCGGTGTTGACCTCATCTAAAAATGCATGCCAGCCCCAGCCGTTTTTCTTGGTGCAAAACAGCACAAACAGCAGGCTGCCCAGGGGCAGCAAATTATAGGAGACCACAAAATCCTCCAAATCCATCAGCGTACTGCCCGCCCCCAAAGGCTGGAGGTCTGACAGAATATTATAACCCAAAATCGCCGGCAGGCACAAAATCAGCATAGCTCCACAGTTAAGCCAAGCCGCCTTTTTCCGCCGCCAGCCGGTCACCTCCATGGTCATAGAAACGATGTTTTCAAATACGGCAATGATGGTAGATAATGCGGCAAAGGACATAAAAACAAAAAAGGCAATGCTCCAAAACTGTCCGCCGGGCATATGGTTAAATATATTGGGCAGGGTGATAAACAGCAGCGGCGGGCCGGAATCCGGCTGTACCCCATAAGCAAAGCATGCGGGAATGATAATCAGCCCAGCCACCAAAGCTACAAAGGTATCCAAAACGGTGATGGTCATCGCTTCCCCCACCAGCTTATGGGTGCGCTTTAAATAGCTGCCGAAGATCTCCATAGAACCGATACCCAGACCCAGCGTGAAAAAGGACTGGGTCATGGCGGCAAAGACCACATTGCCTATGCCGTTTTCCCGCAGCCTTTCCAGATCCGGCACCAGGTAAAAGGCAATGCCTGCGGATGCATTGGACAAGCGCATAGAATTGACGGCCAGCACCAGCATCAAAGCAATCAGCAGAAGCATGATCACTTTGGTGATTTTCTCCACTCCGTTCACCAGGCCCAGTGCGCAGATGGCAAAGGATATCAGGATGGCTGCCGCTGTCCAGCCGATCACCAGCCCCGGGGATGCCAGCATCTGCCCAAAGGCAGCGCCTACCTGCTCCGCATTCAGGCCCACGAGCTTGCCGGTGATCATCTGATAGGAATAGTATAGCATCCAACCGCCGACCATGGTGTAAAACATCATCAGCAAATAATTGCCGGCCATACCAAACCACTTGTACCGGTGCCAGACAGCGCCCGGAGGCTCCAGCCGGTCAAAGGCTTCCACAATGCTCCGTTTGCTGCCCCGGCCAATGGCAAATTCACAAAGTAAAATCGGAATGCCCAAAGCTGCCAGGCACAACAGATAAATCACAATAAACGCCGCGCCCCCGTTTTGCCCGCAGATATACGGAAACTTCCATACATTGCCCAAGCCGATGGCGCATCCCGCTGAAACCAGGATAAATCCCAGGCGGGAATTAAAATTTTCTCTCTCTCCCATAGGTTCTCCCCATTCTTTTTTTGTTCCGCCTTTTACTATAGCAATTTTTTCCCTTTCTTGCAAGGAAAACCCGCAGCATCTTTCCTGTCTCCGGATAATTTTTCATAGCTTTCCCTCAAAAACTATTGTATAATAAAAAAATAACAGCCATTTAAGGAGGTTTTTTATGTCTGCTTGTATGCCCCAATTTTCGCAAATGATTGCTAAAATCCAGGAAAACATCGGATCCAAATTTGAAAGCCACCCGGATTATCTCTTTCAGGATCAGGTTTATCCCATGATGCTTTCCTTTTTTTCAGAAGTGAATAAAAAAACTATAATCGGCACCAAAGCCAAGGCTGTGACCAGAAGCTGGGAATTCTGCCTGATTGAAAACACACCCTGCATCGGCGAAGCGGATCTGGACGGCTATCTGAAGCTTTGCCAGGATTTTTGCGCCCAAATGGTGGAGCGGGACGATCCCTGCCACAGCTTTACCTATGTCAGCCTAATTTTGCTGACAGAAGAATTCGATCTCTCTCTGCGCAAGAAGCTGAAAAATTTCCATGAGGAAATCGACTACCGCTTTACAAACGGCTACGGCTGGAGCAGCCTGCGCATTGCCGTGGTGGATGGAAAAAGCCAGAACATCTATACCAACCATTACGGAGCAGACTTAAAAAAGCGGCTGACTAGCCTTTTTTAAGCCTTTTCTCTAAAAAAACAGTTGAAAAAAGTGATGCTATATGCTATGATAAATTGTAAATATCATAGTATCAGATTTTCTAAGGAAAATTTATTTTGAATTTGGAGGATGTCACATGCAGTTTGCGGTTTCTATTATTATGGTCATTGCCTGCCTGTTCCTAATTGTCACCATTCTGCTGCAGCACGGCACAACTGCCGGTGCCAGCGGAGCGGTTGTCGGCGGCGCGGCAGAATCTTTTTTAGGCAAAAATAAAGCCCGTGGTATCGATGCGATGCTGGGTAAGATGACCACTATCGTTGCCGTTGTGTTTATTGTTTGCGCTCTGGCTTTAAATGTACTTTAAAAAAATTCCTACGGGCGGGTGGTGATTTCCACCCGCTTTTTTATTATGAGGTGTTTGTATGGGTCTGCAAAAAATTTTTCTGGTGCTGTTTCTCATCTGCGGCGCAATCAGCCTGTTTCTCCGGCTGCACAGCGATGTTTCCAGCACCGCTACCATTTTGAAAAAGTCAGACAAAGAGGTCTGGGATGAAACCCAGAAACGAAATCAAAAGCGGGCTGCTGTACAGCTGATCTTCAGCATTTTAACTGCGGTTTTTTTGATTTTGTGTATTTTAATCGGTGCCGGCCGTGTAAACGGCTGGTTTTAAAAGGAAAAATCCCATCCAGACGGATGGGATTTTTTATGTCTTCTATTCTTTTGACTTTTATTTCATAGCTGCAACCTGATCGAATTCCTCGGTGATCTTAGAATCCGGCGCCTTGGTCAAAAGGCTGACCACAACAATGGCAATAGACGCCAGAATGAAGGCGGGAAGCAATTCGTAAATATCCCAAATGCCGCCGATGGGCCGCACCAGATACTTCCAAACAAATACCATAACACCGCCGACAACCATACCGGCCAGAGCGCCATATTTATTGGAGCGCCGCCAGAACAGAGCAAACAGCACAACCGGTCCAAAGGCCGCGCCAAAACCAGCCCATGCGAAGGATACAATACCAAAAACCGAGCTGTTGGGATCCCGGGCAATAAAGGCCGCGATGATCGCAATGATAACAACGGTACTTCTGGCGGTAATGACACCGTTTTTCTCAGATAGACGAATGTGGAATACCTGACGGAACAAGTTATAGGAAACACTGGAAGACGCCGCCAACAGCTGAGAGTCTGCTGTGGACATCGTTGCCGCCAGAATACCCGCCAGAATCACGCCAGCCAGCAGCGCGCATAAAATACCATTCTGGCTAAGCAGATAAGAAATTTTTACAATAATGGTTTCAGAATCAGAACCCTGCAACACATCTATAACACCGATTTTGCTCATGCTGTTGCCGATCATACCGATGAAAACCGCGATACTCATGGCGATTACAACCCAAATGGTCGCAATACGGCGAGAGGTTGTTAGCTTCTTCTCATCCTCAATGGCCATAAACCGAAGCAAAATATGGGGCATACCGAAATAACCCAGACCCCAGGCCAAGGTGGAAACAATGGTGAGGGAACCATAGGTGCCAGCTGTTCCCGTTACTGGGTCATGCGTTGTGTGCATCGTCAGATAGCCGGGCATAGATTTTGCGTTTTCGATTACAACATCCAAACCGCCGGCTGTATGCACACCAAAAACAACGATGCAGATCAGCGCAATGGTCATAACAATACTCTGGATCAAATCCGTTGTGCTAGCTGCCAAAAAACCGCCTAAAGATGTATAAGCCACGATAATAATGGCACAGATGATCATGGCTGTCAAATAATTTGCGTTAAACAAGCTGTGGAACAGCTTACCGCATGCCGCAAAACCGGAAGCTGTGTAAGGGACGAAGAAAATAACAATGAAAATCGCCGCAATGGCGTTCAGCATATTCTTTTCATCTCCATATCTCCTGGAAAAAAAATCCGGCAGGGTAATCGCATTGGTTTTCAAGGTATACCGGTGAATCTTTTTCGCCACAATCAGCCAATTAACATAAGTACCCACTGCCAGGCCAATGGCTGTCCAGCCTACATCGCAGATACCGGTCAGATAAGCCAAACCCGGCAAGCCCATCAGCAGATAGCTGGACATATCCGAAGCTTCTGCACTCATTGCTGTGACCAAAGGACCTAACTTTCTGCCGCCCAAATAAAAGTCATCTTCCGTGTTATTCTTTTTGGAACAATACACACCGATGGCCAAAACGATCAGCAAGTAGGCCACAATGGCAATCATAATGTAAACTTGCATTCTCTCATTTCTCCTCTTTCTATTTTTCTTCCTATTATATCACAACTTTTACTAGACTAAAATACAGAATACCGTATAGACTTTAGTCTATACGGCACACTTTTTTTTCTGTTTATATTTACAGTATAACGTTATAAACAACCTGTACGATATTACATACTTTTATTTGGCAAAAAAAGAAATTTTTTTCTGACAGAATCCCTGCAGGAACATAGGCATCATCGTTTTGGCATACTGCATCAGGGAATAATCTCCCTTACAAATACACCAATCATATAAAAGGGCACGCTCACACAAGGCATACGCTTTGACGATCTCATTGGCTGTCACATCCTGCCGCAGTTCTCCCCGCTCCTGCCCTTCCGTCACAATACGACGCAGCATACGGTAATAGATCCGGTTGTGATCCAGCAGATGCTTTTCTCCCTTGGTAATCAGCTGAGAAGAATATAGCCGGGCCAGCAAATCCAGGGACACGCTGTTTTCGATCATTGTAAACAGCTCCCGATTTAAGAACATCAGCTGGTCAAACCGGCTGCTTTCCGGATCCAGCTGCTGCGCCAGCTCCTGATATTTATCATCAAACAGGACGGAAAGAGAGCTTAATAAAGCATCCTTTCCCTCAAAATAATGGTAAAAAGAGCCCTTAGAGGTTTTGGATTCTTCGATAATATCATCAATGGTAGTATCATCATAACCCTGCTCATAAAACAGCTTCCAGGCCGCCGCTACAATGCGGCTTTTTGTGTTCCTGGCGTTTTTCTTTCCCATACACTCCTCCTTTTCTTGTTTCTCAACGGGTAATCATACCCCAAATTCTCTCTTTTTCTTCCAGATATCGGCTTGCTCCAGTTATCCTGACAGCAGCTTTCATTTCCCAGGGAATTTCCTCTCCCTCCTGTCTCCTTACAAGCACAGCCAGCTGGTGACAAAACCCATCAAAAAGCCCAGCAAAGCGCCCAGCCAAACGATCGCCCGCAATTCTTTTTTCATAATGGTCTTCAGCAGCTTTTCCAGCTCTGCCATCTCATAGGCATTGACCCGATCCCGGACGATATCCGCAATGTTGATGGCCTGCAAAATCCGGTGCAAATCCTTGCGGATCAATCCACAATAGCCATCCAGCAGAGCCTGGCGAAACGTATCCTTCCGGTCTTCAAACCGATAAGCCAGCTCTACAATGGAAACGTCCAGGAACTTGTCCACCTCCAAATGCATAAAACGCCCTACAATCTGCTGGGAATTTTCGCAAACGAAAAGATTGATCTGCCGCCCCAAAGACTCAGATAATGAATTAATCATACCGTCATCCAGCATATGGGCCAGAATGGATTTAAAAGAAAACTCATTTAAGTATTTTTCCCGCATTCCCTGCAGGCACTGGCGGGCGATCTCTTCCCCAAAGTCAAAATGCCGCAGCTTGTCCCCCACCAGCTGAGCGATCTCCTGGTTGGCATCCTCAATCAGACCATCGGCCAAATCGGGATTGGCAATTTCATAAAGCTTTTGCCGCAGGGTCTTGCTGCTGTTTTCCGCCCGCTGCCATAGCCGGTCAAACCAGCTGCCGATCCGGTCCAGCATGCGCTGAGAAGTCAGGGTGTGCATAAACACTTCATTGTTCAAAAGCTCACCGCTGACCACGCCGCCAATGGATTCCGCAATCCGGCCTTTTTCCTTGGGAATCAGGCCAGGTGTAAAGGGCAGCCGCCATTTACCCAGATAAACCGCCTGGTAGGGTCGAAACAAAATCTG
>CAZSBD010000063.1:0-7271 GCA_964605215.1 uncultured Oscillospiraceae bacterium
TCATCATTTTGATGATGTGGTGGAGACCCAGTTAATGTCCCTGTTTTATGAGGGGCGTTTTAACTGCTTCCGTCCGGTCACTTATCTGGACCGCAAGGGCGTAACTCTGATCCGACCTCTGCTTTACACCCCGGAATCCTATATCAGGGGCTTTGCCCGGCGACAGCAGCTGCCTGTAGTCTATAATCCCTGTCCGGCAGACGGGAATACCAAGCGGCAAGAGATAAAAGACTTACTTCACACCTTGGAAAAGGACAACCATGGCCTGCGGGATCGGATCTTTGGTGCCATTCAGCGTTATCCCCTGCCCGGCTGGGAATTGGACAAATAAATGGAGGTATCATTATGAGCAATCAAACTTTACTGGTGGTGGACTGCTGCATCCGCGGCGCCGCCCATTCTCGCACTTATCGCCTGTATCAAAGATTTTTGCAGGCATTGGAAGGTCGCTATGAGATCCAAACCGTTACCTTGGCCGAGGAAGACCTGCGGCCCTATCTGGCAGCGGATATTGAAAAACGAAATCAGCTGCTGCAGGAGGGCATCCTGGAAGATCCTATGTTCCGTTATGCCCGGCAGTTTGCTGCGGCAGACCGTATCTTGATTGCCGCTCCTTTCTGGGAAAACACCTTCCCTTCCCTGCTGCGGGTTTATCTGGAGCAGGTCAGCGTGGCCGGCATTTGCTTCGCCTACGAGGATAACCACTCTGTAGGTAAATGCCAGGCAGAAAAACTGATGTATGTAACCACCGTAGGCGGCTTCCCCCCTCACGGCAGCTTGATGGCTGTGGATTTTTTGAAGGATCTTTGCGATATGTTTGGCATTCCTGAGATTCTTTCCCTGTCCGCCGAAGGGCTGGATATTCAAGGTAACGATGTGGAACAGATTTTGGCAGACTGTCAGCCTAGAATCCGGGAGTTAGCAAAAGCATTTTAAAAAACAACATGCAAAAGACCAGCTGAAATGGATTCGGCTGGTCTTATTTTGGGTTTGGCTTGTTTTATGGACGATTCATAAAGATATTGCCTTGGTGGAATTTTTCAGCTCGGGATGCCATCGTCAGATCTGGCTCCAGCAATTCCTGCAAAACCGGTGCCTGAGACTGCTCACCTTCAAAGGGTTGGGGAAATTTGAACACGCCCAGCTGGCGCACCAGCTGATCTGTGAAATTCGTGCCATAGGTGCGCACCCGCTTCACCTCATCCATATCATAGGTCAGACAGATATTCATTTCCGCAGAATCCGCCGCAAAAACTTCTTTTCCTTCCGGGTTGGCTACCACAGACTGGCCGTAAGAATGCATACCATTCCAGGTTCCCGTTTGATTCAGAGAAATAAAATATGCCTGGTTCTCAAAAGCCCGTACCTCAGCGATATGCCGGCAGTTGTCCCGTAAGGCATCTCCGTCCATGGCTACCCGGACAAGCATCTCTGCACCCAGCAGAGTTAAATTACGGGATACCTCTGGGAAACACCAATCGTGGCAGATCATAAAGCCTACCTTTACATCCTTTTCCGGAATGCGAAGCACACAATACCGATCCCCCGGAATAATATTTTGTTCCACGGGATAATAAGGACAGATCTTCCGGCAAGCGTCAATGAGCGCACCTTGCGGGTTAAAAATAGGCATCGTGTTATGCAGCTGTTTTTTCCCGTCTGCCATGTTTTTTTCAATAAAGGATCCGGGGGCCAAATAAACCTGATACTTGCGGGCAATTTCGCCCAGCTGGCGCACCAGAGAACCGGAAAGATCCTGCCGCTTGCCATCCTGGCCAATAACGCCCAAGCCAAGCTCAGGCCCTACGATTAAATCCGGCGGATTCATTTGTCCCATCAATTCATCCACACTTTTTTCAATCCGAATCAGGTTGTTCTCATATTCGTTTTCACAGCTGGACTGCATCAGTCCAATGGTAATGGCTCTCATGGTTTTTCCTCTCTACTTTTAAAAACTTTAAGAATATCCCTATCTTCTATTCAAGCATCCCGCATTTAAAATATCAAGTCGGGACGATCGAAAAACTGTAGCTTTTCGATCGTCCCGTTTTGCATTTTTTCTTTTGAGTTAGCCGGAAACCATCTGCGGCAGCCACATAACAATCTGCGGAAATACGGTACAAAGAATCACGACAAGGAGAATGATTCCAATAAAGGGCAATACGCCTTTATAGATTTCCTGAATCTTAACCGTCTGCGGTACGATGCCCTTGATGTAAAACAAAGCAAAGCCAAAGGGCGGCGTCATAAAGCAAGTCTGCAGCATAACAGCTGTGATAGCTACCACCCACAGGCGCTCAAAACCAAACATATCCATAATGGGCAGGAAGATGGGGAACACGATCATAACGATGCCCAGCCAGTCAATAAACATACCCAAAATAAATACAATAATCATCATCACCGCAAATACGCCCCATTTACCGATACCGGCGCTGACAATCCAGTTGGCAATGATCTGGTTGCCATCCAGTGACATAAAAATACCGGTAAAAGCGGAAGCGCCAAACAGAATGATAAATACCATAGCTGTTGTCTTGGCTGTATCCAGCACAGACTCCAGCAGCATCTTCCAGCTAAACTGCTTATAGCAAATCGCTAAAATCAAGGCAAACAGCGCGCCTACACCGGCTGCTTCTGTCGGCGTAGCAATACCTTTAAAGATGGAACCAAGAACCGCCAGGATTAAAATCAGGGGCGGAATCAAATGAACCAGCGAACCGGTGATCCGTTCCCGAACCGGCATGGCTGCCAGTTCCTCTGCGGTCATCGCCGGACCGTATTCCGGATGGATATGGCAGATGACAAACACATAAATCATATAGCATAGGGACAGCATCAGCCCCGGTACAATGGCCGCAAAGAAAATCTTGCCTACGGAGACCTGAGCGTATGAACCCATAGAAACCAGCATAATAGAAGGCGGAATTAAAATACCCAGGGAACCGCCGGCGCATACCATACCGCAGGCAAGAGACGGCTTATAGCCGCACTTGAGCAGAACTGGGATGGACAGCATGCCCATAGTCACCACAGACGCGCCTACAATACCGGTGGTCGCCGCAAAGACTGTGGATACCACAATCACCGCCAGGCCCAACCCGCCTTTCATAGGGCCAAACAAGTAGCGAATGGACATAAACAAACCGTCCGCCACTTTAGAATGGGTCAGGAAGTTGGCCATTAGGACAAACATGGGGATGGCAACCATAGAATAGCTCTGCATCTGGTCGTAAACCTTGGTCATGGCAATATTAATGCCAGCATCGCCCCATGCGATCCAGCCGATAATAACGCCTACACCGCCTAAAACAAAGGCCAGCTCCTGGCCGGAAGCCAAACCTACGATCATCAGCACAAACATAGCAATCAGCAGAATAACCGCCAGTTCATTGGGCAGGATACCAGACTGATAGACCAGCTCTTTTAAGCCTGTTAAAATTCCAGTCATATCCTACACCTCCCTGCTCTGTGACGCTTCTTCTGGAATTTGCTTCCCATTTCGGAAGTAATCTGCCAGCCAATCTACTTGTTTGAGCATTTCGGAAATACCCTGAATGCTCAGCATCACAAGGCCAATAAACAAGCACAGCTTAACCGGCCAAAGCACAGGCTCCCAAACGGAATGATTTTTTTCTCCGGTTATAAACGCTTTATAGAAAAAGTTCCAGCTTTTCGGCAGCAGCGCAAAGGTAAACGGCACAAAAAAGACCAGATAGGTAATCAAATGTACCACCCTCTGTTTGACTGGCGACAGTCTGCCAAACAGCACATCTACAGAAACAAAGGCTTTTTTCTGAAACCCGTAAGCGCAGATCAAAATAATATAGCAGCCAAAGGTCATACAAATGGCATCCATGGTCCAGATCTGGGGATTATTAAAAATTCGCCGCAAAACCACTTCCACCAAAATAACGGCCAAAACGCCCAATACCGCAAAGGAACAGATCCTTCCCGCCCAGTCTATCACCGTATCTATGGCCTTACAAATCGTTTTCAATCCTTTCATCTTTTATCACCCACCTTTTCATCAGATACATCAGGATTTACTGCCGGTCTGCACGGCTTCCGTATCATAATTAAAGCCAAAGCTGTAATCCTTCAGCATCGCCCGGTAAGTATCCGCATGAGCCCGATAATCCTTCATGGAATTATAAACCATCGCAAAGTTAGGATTCTTTTCGGCTTCCTCTTCATAAACCTGCTGACAGGTTTCCCGAATGGTCTGATAATCCTTCTCGTTCAGGGAGGTTACAATACAGCCGTCCTCGTTGAGCATCTTATCTACGGATTGAAAATCCATCCACAGGTAACGGGCCAGCTGCTCACCGGTACAGGTCTCCGCCGCCGTTTCGATCGCTTGCTGGTAGGCCTCCGGCAGCTGATCCCAAGCGCTCTTGTTAATCATAACGCCATTGACGCCAGCAGACTGATACCAGGCTGGGGAGCACCAATACTTTGCAACCTCCTGAAGCTTGAGGGAATCGTCTGAACAGGGAGTAGAGAATTCACCGCCGTCAATGACGCCCCGCTGCAGAGATTCATAGATCTCGGAAACCGCCACCGCAGTAATGTTGATGCCCAGCTTCTGGGCTACCCGTCCTGCCATAACACCGCCCAGACGGATTTTCATCTTCTGCATATCCGCAATGGAAGTGATAGGCTTAACAGACCGAATGCCGGATTCTGCATGATTAATCATAATCGGAAAATACATCATATTATACTGACCATACATTTTCTGATAGCATTCCAGGCCGCCGCCCTGATTGATCCAGACAAAATAATCCAGACCGGAAAAATTATCCATGGTCGTGGATAATAGCTCAAAAGCAGGATCCTTGCCGCTCCAATAGCCGCCCCAGTCACCGCCGCACTGAATGGTGCCGTCCTGAACATAATCAAACAGCTGATTGGCTGTACACAATTCACCTTCTGAATAGTTGGTGATCGTAAACCGCCCGTCTGTCAGCTGGCTGACCAACTCGGCAAAACGCTGGTCACATGTAAAATGAATGTTGCCGGCGCCCCAGGTTGAACCCATTTTCCAGGTCACATAGGGCATGTCACTGGCGCCGCCGGACTTATTGGCATTGGCCGCATCCATCATTCCCGTGCTGCTGCCGCAGGCTGTCAGCCCCAACAGCATCGACGCACTAACCAAAAAGGCCAAAGCTTTCTTTCGTATCATAGTTTCCTCCTTATCTTCACACAAAGCCGGTAATTTCACCGGCCGCTCACCTGCCATTTTCATGGTATCTATAACAAGCAATTTTGTCAACCAAAGTCATCTTATATTTCATATGTTTTGCATGAAATCTTTGTATATGCTTTGATGACAACTTGGTGGAAAGCCCGCTTGAAGGGGAGCATGATCAAAGAAAACATTATTCACAGGCATCTAAAAGCTTCCTTTCAAGCTAAATCCAATCTTTCATCTTTTCCCAAAGGTAAAAGATATGTTATAATGAACAAGCACGGCGTAAGCCGTAGAATTCTGTCAGATATTTTCTGTATCCGCAAACCCTGCGTTTATGACAGCATCGCTCTAAAAACCTTTGGCACAAGATTAGGAGGAACCCTTTATGATACTTATCGCCTGTGTGGATCAAAACCTGGGCATGCTTTTCAATCATCGACGGCAAAGCCAAGATAAAGCCCTGCGCCAGCGAATTCTAACCCTCACCCAAGGAAGCCGTTTATGGATGAATGCCTATACCGCCAAGCAGTTTGCCGGGCTAACCGCCCCGCAGATCCAGGTATCCGACGACTTTTTATCGCAAGCCCGGACAGGAGATTTTTGCTTTGCAGAAAATACAGACCCAGCCCCCTTTGCTCACCAAATCGAGAAGCTGATTGTGTATCGGTGGAACCGCCTCTATCCCGGTGATTTTCACCTTACCCTGCCTTTGGCGGACTGGCGCAAAATTCAGTCCACAGATTTTCCCGGCTTCTCCCATGAAAAAATTACGGAGGAAATTTATCTGCCATGAAAAAATGTAAAACAATTCTACTCCCCTTCCTGCTGATTGCCTGTATGTTTTTAACCGCCTGTGCATCGGAGACTGCCACCCCCTCCTTCTCCCTAGAGGATATTCCCGCTTTTACCGGCACGCCTTATGTGGTTCTGAATGACAATCAGCCGGATTTTTCCCAATCCGATATGACCACGGAATCCTTTGAAACATACAGCCCTCTGGACGCTCTGGGCCGCTGCGGCGTGGCCTATGCCAATATTGGCCAGGATTTAATGCCTACGGAAAAGCGCGGCTCCATCGGTCAGGTCAAGCCATCCGGCTGGCAAACTGCCAAATATGACAACGTTGACGGCAAATACCTGTATAACCGATGTCATCTCATCGGCTATCAGCTGGCTGGAGAAAATGCCAACGAGAAAAATCTCATCACCGGCACTCGCTATATGAATGTAGACGGTATGTTGCCCTTTGAGAATATGGTGACGGACTATGTAAAAGAAACGGACAACCATGTTCTTTACCGGGTAACCCCCATCTACGAAGGAGATGATCTGGTCGCCACCGGTGTTGAAATGGAGGCTCTTTCTGTGGAGGACGAGGGGGAATCTATCTGCTTTCATGTTTTCTGTTATAACGCCCAGCCGGGCATCACCATTGACTACGCCACAGGCAACAGTTGGCTGAACGGCCAAGAACCTGCCCAAACCACCGAAACCGGGTCTTCTGAAACAAGCACCCAAAGCCAAACCGCAGCCAGCCAGACTTACATTCTCAACACAAACAACCGCAAGTTTCATAATCCGGACTGTGCAAGCGTTCAGGATATGAATGACCGCAACAAACAGACCTATACCGGCAGCCGGGAGAATCTGATCTCTCAGGGCTATGAACCCTGCGGCCGCTGCAAGCCATAACTCGAAATTATACTTTAAATTTTCTGCTGCCTGGTCAGTGGTTGAAATTCCCTACTCTTGGCGCATCCAACAAAAGCCTGTCCCGCCCAGAAATGAAAAATGCAGCCGTTTCGTTTCCGTCTCGGCTGCATTCTCGGCTGCATTTGTGTTTTACAAATTAGTCCACTTTAGGCAGGCCTGCAAAGCCTACTGCCAAATCTTCATCTGTGGGGATATAATCGCTCATCTCTCCGTTGTTGAACTTTTCATAAGCCACCATATCAAAGTAACCAGTACCGGTAAGGCCAAAGACAATGGTCTTTTCCTCGCCAGTTTCTTTGCAGCGGATGGCTTCGTCCATCGCTACCTTAATCGCATGGCTGCTTTCCGGTGCAGGAAG
>CAZSBD010000063.1:7281-8319 GCA_964605215.1 uncultured Oscillospiraceae bacterium
AATGCCTTCGATGCGGGCAAATTTAGTTGCCGCGGCAAACACACTGGTCTGCTCTACAGCAACAGCCTCTATCAGCTTATCCTCATACAGCTGAGACAGAATAGAACTCATGCCGTGATAGCGCAGGCCGCCTGCGTGGTTGGGAGAAGGAATAAAGCCGCTGCCCAGGGTATACATCTTAGCCAGGGGGCAAACCTTACCGGTGTCGCAGAAGTCATACGCATACTTGCCCCGGGTCAGGCTGGGACAGCTTGCAGGCTCTACGGCAACGATCCGATAATCCTTTTCCCCTCTCAGCTTTTCGCCCATAAAGGGAGAAATCAGGCCACCCAGGTTGGAGCCGCCGCCGGCACAGCCAATGATGATATCCGGTGTGATGCCGTATTTATCCAAAGCGGTCTTGGTTTCCAGACCGATCACCGTCTGATGCAGCAGCACCTGATTTAAAACAGAACCCAATACATAGCGGTAGCCTTCCCGGGAGGTGGCTGCCTCTACGGCCTCGGAAATGGCACAGCCCAGACTGCCGGTGGTACCGGGAAACTGCTCCAGAATCTGTCTGCCCACGTTTGTGGTGTCGGAGGGAGAAGGGGTTACCTGAGCGCCGTAGGTGCGCATTACTTCCCGGCGGAAGGGTTTCTGCTCATAAGAGCACTTTACCATATAGACCCGGCAATCCAGATCCAGATAAGCGCAGGCCATAGACAAAGCGGTACCCCACTGGCCGGCGCCGGTCTCCGTAGTCACACCCTTCAGGCCCTGCTTCTTGGCATAGTAAGCCTGGGCAATGGCGGAGTTCAGCTTGTGGCTGCCGGAGGTGTTGTTACCCTCAAACTTATAATAAATCTTAGCCGGTGTATCCAGAGCCTTTTCCAGGCAGTAGGCTCGCACCAAAGGAGAGGGCCGGTACATCTTGTAAAAATCCAAAATTTCCTGGGGAATATCAATGTAAGGATTGGTGTTATCCAGCTCCTGCTTGACCAGTTCATCGCAGAACACATGACCCAATTCTTCCGCTGTCATAGGCTTCAGGCTTGC
>CAZSBD010000064.1:0-1286 GCA_964605215.1 uncultured Oscillospiraceae bacterium
ATCAAATCGGCACGGAAGAGGATGACATTCTGATTACCAGCGGTGGCCAGCAGGCCATTGATTTGGTGGGTAAGATATTCCTCAACGAGGGGGATGTGCTGATTTGTGAGGATCCCAGCTTTATTGGCGCATTGAATGCATTCCGTTCTTATAATGCCAAGTTGATCGGCTGTCCCACTGATGAATATGGTATGAAAATGGACGCTTTGGAGGAACTGTTGAAAACAACTCCTAAGGTTAAAATCATCTATACAATCCCCACTTTCCAGAATCCAACAGGCAAAACATTGCCGTTGGAGAGAAGAAAGCAGATGCTGGAGCTGGCAGAAAAATACGATGTTATTATTTTGGAGGATAATCCGTATTTTGAACTGCGCTATTCCGGTGAACCGGTAGCTACCATCAAATCTATGGATACCAAGGGCCGAGTGGCTTATTCTGGTTCTTATTCCAAGGTGCTGTGTCCGGGCATTCGAATGGGTTATGCTGTAGCGCCTAAGGAGATTCTGTCCAAGATGGTCGTATGCAAGCAGACAAACGATGTGCATTCTAATTTATTCTTTCAGATGCTGGTAGCAGAGTATTTGAAAAACTATGATCTGGATGCTCATATTGCGGAAAACAACCGGATCTATGCCCACAAGCGGGATGTGATGTTGGCTGCTATTGATCGTTATGTAGATAAGCGGGTGACGGTAACTAAGCCGGACGGCGGTCTGTTTTTGTGGCTGGCTTTGCCAGAAGGATATGACGGCTTTGAGCTTTGCCGCCGGATCAGCCAGCAGAAGGTGGCGGCAGTTCCTGGTGTCAGCTTTGCTGCGGACGTTTCGGTCACTTCTCCTGGTATTCGGCTGAATTTCTCTTTGCCGACGGATGAGCAAATTGAAACAGGCATTGAAATCTTAGGCAAAGCCATTGCGGAATATTTAGGAGAATAAATCATGAGTGAGAAAAAAAGGATTCTTTCTGCCGTGCAGCCCAGCGGCAAGCTGACCCTGGGCAATTATTTGGGCGCTATTCGAAACTTTGGCCTTTTACAGGATGAATATGAATGCGTTTATAGCATTGCAGATATGCATGCCATTACTGTCAGACAGGAGCCGGCTAAGCTGCGTCAGCAGACTCTGGAACTGCTGGCTCAGTATATCGCATGCGGCATTGATCCTCAAAAGACCATTCTGTTTGTTCAAAGCCACGTACCGGCTCATGCGCAGTTAGCTTGGGTACTAAACTGCAACACCATGTTCGGTGAACTTTCCCGTATGACCCAGTTTAAAGATAAAAGC